>JBDSZF010000297.1:0-11636 GCA_039925285.1 Polaromonas sp. | reverse complement strand
GTTCACTCATCAAAAATCCAATGTACATCGGCAAGGTGCATTTGGCTGTCGGCGGGCGGGTCGGGCTTCTCATCATCCAGTGAGTTTGACCCAACACAGTGACCCCTGCAAATAACAGAATTCGCTGCGCTTATCAATGCGTAAGTCCTAAGGAAGATAAATGAAGCCGAAGGGGGCGAGTTGCCAGCATGGCCTGGATCAGCTGCACAGCGTTAATTCAAACATCGTGTCTTCTGCCTTGGTATGCAGACGACCCTCGCTGTCCTGGCCCATGAAGCGTACCGACACCATCAGGCGGTTGCAGCTGATTTCGGGAATCAGCGCCAGCGCGGAGTTCAGCCGAAGCCGCAGCAACTGAAAAGTGCGTCCCTGCGGCAGCATCTGCTGGTATTGTCCGGCCGGAGCGACCACCTTTTGCGGGGCGCCAGAATCCCGAACAAGTCTGAGCAGCAGGCCCAGGGACTCGGCCAGTGGCACCAGCGGAGACACCCAGCCTTGCAGATCCTGCTGACGCGCAGCAGCGCCCAGGTGCTGCCAGGCATGGTAGGCGGGCAAATCAAACTCGCCAGTACCGCCTGGAATGCCGATCCGGCTGCGAATGCTCATCAGCCAGTCGTTTTCAGTCAGTGACTGGCCGACCTTGCCCGACAACTCATTGAGGCTGGCAAAACAGCTTTCAAGCTGGGCGGTGATGTCATCCAGCACCCGCTCCGAAATAACCGGGTTGCCGCGGTAGCCATTGAGCACATGCTTTTGCTTTTCGATGTCCTTGAGCACGTCGGTTTTCAGATCCGCCCGCGCGCCCACGTCCATGATCTCAAAAATGCTTGCAAGAGCGTGGTGATGGTCGATAGCACTTTCCCGCTTCACCAGTTCGGCCAGCCGCAGAAACAGGTGTTCGAGCCGCAAATAGGTACGTATGCGTTCGTTAAAGGGGTACTCGTAAAGGATCACGGAACTGGTTTTCCTGGCTTCAGTGGAAAGGTTTTGTCATCATAGCCCGAAGCGCGGGGCCAACTGACATACCTGGCGCTCCAGCGCCTCCAGCGACAAACCTTCGTTACAAATACAGATGTCAGCCGCCGCCAGCCTTTGCGCCCGGCTGGCTTGCCCGGCCATGATTTTCTCGACCATCTCGCGCGCCAGGGAATTTCTGGCCATGACGCGGGCAATTTGCGTCTCCTGCGTGCAGTCCACCACCAGCACACGGTCGAGCTGCTGCCGCCAGCGCCCCGACTCCACCAGCAAGGGAATGTCAAATACGATGCAGGCGCGGCCGGCAGCCACCGCCGCACTCGATTGCCGCAGTGATTCCTGACTGACCAGAGGGTGAATGATGGCTTCGAGCTGCCCTTTGATGGCCGGGTCGCTGAAGGCAAGCTGGCGCATCCGGTCACGATCCATGGCACCCTGCGGCGTGATCACCTGCGGCCCGAACCGGCTTGCCAGTTCACGCACTGCCGCGCCGCCCGGAGCGGTCAGCTGCCGGGAAATTGCATCGGCGTCAATCAGGACAGCGCCACAGGCCACCAGAACGCGCGCGACCGTGCTTTTTCCGCTGCCGATGCCGCCTGTCAGGCCAATACGCTGGATGGGCGGGCGCATCGGCTTATAAGCCCACGAATTGAAGAATCGATTGCGGACCGAAGATCATGGCGGTAAAGCCCGCTCCCGCCAGGAAAGGCCCAAACGGCACATAGCCGCCTTCGCGCAATCCGCTGGAGAATTTCATCGCAATCCCGATGACAGCACCAATCACCGAGGCCATCAGGATCATGGGAACCAGTGCGGGCCAGCCAAACCAGGCCCCCAGCGCGGCAAAGAGCTTGAAGTCGCCGTAACCCATGCCTTCCTTGCCGGTTGCCAGCTTGAAAGCCCAGTACACCCCCCACAGGGAAAGATAACCGGCCACCGCGCCCCACAGGGCCGTGGGCAAATCGACTGCAGGATTCCACTGCAACGCCGCCGCAATCAGCCCGCCCCACAGCAAGGGCAAGGTGATGTCGTCGGGCAGCAGGGTGGTGTCCCAGTCAATCACCGCCAGCGCCAGCAGCGCCGCGGAAAATCCGCACCAGATCAGCGCCGTCGGCGTTGCGCCCCAGCGCCAGGCACAAAAGAAAAACAGGCCGCCCGTGACGACTTCAACCAGCGGATAACGAAACCCATAGGGTTCGCCGCATGCCGAACACTTGCCCCGCAGGAAAAGGTAGCTGAGCACGGGAATGTTTTCATACCAGCGGATCAGGTGGCCGCAGCTGGAGCAGCGCGAGCGCGGCGTCAACAGGTTGAACTTTTCAGCCGGCGCCAGGGAGATGCCGCCCAGCTCGGAACATTCCTCTGCCCACTGCCGCTCCATCATTTTTGGCACACGGTAAATGACGACGTTAAGGAAGCTGCCGATCAGCAAGCCAAAAATTCCGGCCAGCACGGCGACCAGCCCGGGCCCCAGGTCCAGCAGCGCCATCAAACCACCTGCCCCAATTTAAAGATGGGCAGGTACATGGACACCACAATACCGCCAATCAGCGTACCCAGAAACACAATGATGATGGGCTCCATCAGGCTGGACAGGCCAGCGACCATTTCATCGACTTCGGCTTCATAAAAATCGGCCGCCTTGCCCAGCATATGGTCCACCGAGCCCGCCTCCTCGCCAATCGCGCACATCTGCAGCACCATGCTGGGAAACAGGTTGGCATTGGTCATGGCAGCCGTCAGGCTGGTGCCGGTCGAGACTTCCTGCTGGATTTTTTCGGTGGCATCGGCATACAGGGAATTTCCCGATGCGCCGCCAACGGAGTCGAGTGCTTCGACCAGCGGCACGCCGGCGGCAAACATGGTCGACAGGGTACGGGTCCAGCGGGCAATGACGGACTTTTCTATCAGGGTGCCGAACACCGGCATTTTCAGCAGCAGCCGGTCCATGACTTTCTGCATTTTTTCACTGCGCTTCCAGGCCTGCATGAAAAAATAAAGACTTCCGCCAATACCGCCAAAAATCAGCCACCAATAAGATACAAAAAACTCGCTGATGGCAATCACGAACAAGGTGGGCGCCGGCAGGTCTGCGCCGAAGGAGGAGAAAACCTCTTTAAACGCAGGAATCACGAAAATCATGATCACCGCCACCACCACGAAGGCCACCACGACAACGGAAATCGGATACATCAAGGCTGACTTGATTTTTGATTTGATGGCTTCGGTCTTTTCCATATAGACCGCCAGACGGTCCAGCAAGGACTCCAGGATACCGGCCGCTTCGCCCGCTTCGACCAGATTGCAGTACAGCGCATTGAAATACATCGGGTACTTGCGAAAGGCCGCGCTCAAAGAGGTGCCGGTTTCCACATCAGTGCGCACATCGTTGAGCAGTTTGGTCACGCTGCCGTTGGGATTACCGCGGCCCACAATGTCAAAAGACTGCAGCAGCGGCACACCGGCCTTCATCATGGTGGCGAGCTGGCGGGTAAAGATAGCGATGTCCCGGGGCTTGATGGATTTGCCCGCGCGCATGCGGCGTTTTTTGATTTTGGTCGCCAGCACGCCCTGCCTGCGCAGGGAAACCTTGACCTGGTTTTCGCCAGAGGCACGGATTTCGCCGCGCACCTGTTTACCTCCCCGGTCCTTGCCTTCCCACTCGAAAACAAATTCCTTGATGCCTTTGGATACTGCGCTTGCCATGATGCCTTATCGTTGAATGAACGGTTGCTGGACCGTCTCGCCGCCACTGCCGAACGCCCCTGTGTCACCCCTGACATGCACCCGATCAGACATTGGTGCAGCCCAGAACCTCTTCCAGCGAAGTCATTCCCAGTTTAACTTTATACAAACCGGACTGACGCAGGCTTCTGACGCCTTCAGCTTCCGCCTGGGCGGCGATTTCCAGGGCACTGCCGTCACGCAGGACGATGCGCTGGATTTCTTCGGAAATCGGCATCACCTGGTAAATCCCCACGCGGCCCTTGTAGCCGTTATTGCATTTGGCGCAACCGACCGGATGAAAAGGCATCCAGGAACCGTCAATATCGTCTTCCTTGAAGCCGGCCTGCAGCAAGGTGTCACGTGGAATATTCAGCGGCGTCTTGCAGTGCGGACACAAGCGTCGCGCCAGCCGCTGGGCGGTAATCAAAATCACGCTGGAGGCAATATTGAAGGGTGCAATGCCCATATTGCGCATCCGCGTCAGCGTCGTCGGCGCATCGTTGGTATGCAATGTGGACAGGACCAGATGGCCGGTCTGTGCGGCCTTGATGGCAATGTCGGCGGTTTCGACATCACGGATTTCGCCGACCATGATGATGTCCGGATCCTGGCGCAAAAAGGCCTTCAGGGCTACCGGAAAAGTCATTCCGGCCTTCTCGTTCATGCTGACCTGATTGACGCCAGGCAAGGTGATTTCGGCCGGGTCTTCGGCTGTGGCGATGTTGACGCCGGCGGTATTCAGAATGTTCAGGCAGGTGTAGAGCGAGACGGTTTTACCCGAACCTGTCGGCCCCGTGACCAGGACCATGCCGTAAGGCCGCTTGATCGCCTCCAGCAAACGTTCTTTTTCAGCCGGTTCATAGCCCAGGGCATCAATTCCGAGTTTGGCGCTGCTCGGGTCCAGGATACGAATGACGATCTTTTCGCCAAACATCGTTGGCAGGGTGCTGACCCGGAAATCGATCACCCGGTCAGGGCCGATCTTGAGCTTCATCTTGCCGTCCTGCGGCACCCGTTTTTCGGATATGTCCAGCCTGGAGATGACCTTGATGCGCGCCGCCAGCTTTTCCTTGATGGCCACGGGCGGCGCGGACATTTCGCGCAATTCGCCATCGATCCGGAAGCGCACCCGGTAGCTATGCTCGAAGGGTTCAAAGTGCAAATCGGATGCCCGCATGTTGAAAGCGTCAATCAGCATTTTCTGCAGGAATCTGACAACCGGCGCATCCTCGACCTCTGCCACGCTGGCTTCACTGGCTTCGGCAGAAACCGAATCCGCCATGTCCTCGTCAAATTCAAAATCACCGCCGACGATGCTTTCAATGGCTTCGGCTGCGGTGGCGCTGGAAGAATCCACCAGCCTGGACAGCTTGTCGTATTCGGCAATCACCCATTCCACCCCCAGCTGGGTATAAAACTTGATTTTTTCCGCCGCTTCCTGATCAGTCGGGTCCGCCGTTGCGACGACCAGCCGGTTGTTGCGCTTGCTCAGCACGACAATACGATAGGTTGAGCAAATCTTGGTGTCGAGCAGGCCCTTGGGCAAACGCTGGATGTCGATGGCTTCCAGATCCAGCAGGGGCGCGGCGAACGAGGTGGACATGATGTGCGCCAGATCGAATGCCGACACCGCACCCGAACCCGTCAACTCGGCAATGAAGCGGGTACGACTGCTTTGCGCCTTGCTGAAAATGTCTTCAGCCGCTTTTTGACCCAGCTTGCCGGCCGCCACCAAGGCCCTGCCCAAGCCGGGCAATGCGATGGGAATTGAATTTTGGGTAGCAGTGTCAGTTGAGGACATGGTTCTCGGTACAGGCTCAAAACAGGCATCATCGCCTAACGACTACAAGGTGTAAATGGGGAGACATGCAGCGCGCCGATTCATGGCCCTAACAGGCTGATTGGCCTTGACACCGGCTTTCGAAATGGAGATTTTGCGCTTCTTCCTTTGATTGACCGATTGACCGATGCAACGCCATTATTAAGATAGCGTCATTTATCCAGCGGAGGCAATTCCAGCGTGAACGTGGCTGGCGTGCCATTACCGGAAGACAACACGGCGCTGCGCCCTGCCACCGACTGCAGCCTCATGCCGTCATCCACCAGCTTACCTACACGCACGGGCTTGGCCTCCTGACCATCCACCGAGATCAGTGCCGCGCCAGCGCGGGAATGCCCTGCCACCACACCGACCAGCACATAGCGACTGATGGCAGGCGGTGCGCCTGACGCTATCGGGGCCGTTGCCAGCCCGCCTCCCAGCGCACGGGCGACGGCTTGCGGGCCGACAGGGGACGCCTGCGCCAGCAATACCGTTGGGGCCGTGGAAGGCGCATGGGGCCCCCACCCCTTGAGACCCCAATACACCACACTGGCAGCGGCGAATGCGGCCATGGTGAATGTCACAATCCTGGTAGACCATAGGCGGTAGGCATCTGTCTGCATGGCAGGATTATCATTGAAGCGACCATGAATACCCGAACCTCTTTTTTCAAATCTGCCCGGCGCCGCCTATCAGCGGGTTTCACCCTGATTGAGTTGATGGTGGTGCTGGTCATCATTGGCGTGCTGGCCGCGCTGATTGTTCCCAATGTGCTGGACCGTGCCGACGACGCACGGGCCACCGCCGCCAAAACCGACGTCAACAACCTGATGCAGGCGCTCAAGCTGTACCGGCTGGACAACCAGCGCTATCCCACAGCCGAGCAGGGATTGCAGGCCCTGCTGGCCAAACCGACGACAGGACCGATTCCGTCCAACTGGAAATCCTACCTGGACAAGCTGCCCAACGACCCGTGGGGCCGTCCCTACCAGTACCTGAACCCGGGCATCAAAGGTGAAATCGACGTGATGTCTTTCGGTGCCGATGGACAACCGGGCGGTGAGGGGAAAAATGCGGATGTCGGTAGCTGGGATTGATATAGCCCCCACGCTTGTTTGTGGTATTCCGTTCGTCCTGAGCCTGTCGAAGGATGCCCCCGAGGGGGCTGGCCTTGCTTGGGGCGGCCAGGCGCTGCGGCCTGTAGCCCCCACGCTTGCCGCTTCGCGTGCTGCGCCGTTCAAACGAATTCGCAATGCCGGATTCACCCTGATCGAGTTGCTGTTCGTGGTGGCCATCATGGCGATCGCGACGGCTGGCGTGGGCCTGGCGCTGCGCGACACTTCGGGCACCGCGCTGGAGCGCGAAGCCCAGCGGCTGTCTGTCCTGCTGGAATCGGCCCGGGCGCAGTCGCGCATGACAGCCAGTCCGGTGCGCTGGCGACCCACCGCAACCGGTTTTTCATTCGATGGCTTGACGTCGGAGTCGGCCTTTCCCTCCAGCTGGCTGGGCCAGGACGTGCGGGTGGCGGGTGTCAACAGCGTGACACTGGGGCCGGAACCGGTGATCGGGCCGCAGCAAATCCGCCTTGTGTCGATTTCGGAGCCGTCCCGCAGCCTGACGCTGGCGACCGACGGAGTGCGGCCTTTTTCAGTCGTGACGGACAGCGCAGCGACGCCCGGAACACCCTGATGCTGCGCGGCAAAAGCAGACGCTTGGGCGCTCGGGGCTTCACGCTGATCGAAGTGCTGGTGGCGCTGGGCATTGTGGCGGTTGCGCTGGCGGCCGGTGTGCGGGCCACGGCGTCGCTGACCCGCAATGCCGAACGTCAGTCCGACTTGCTGCTGGCCCATCTGTGCGCCGAAAACGCACTGGTCAACGTACGCCTTTCCCGGCAAATGCCGGCAGTTGGCGACAACACCAGCGCCTGTGAGCAGGCCGGCCGCAACTTGGCCGTCCGGCTGTCGGTGCAGCCCACACCCAACCCGAATTTTTTGCGTGTCGAGGCCCAGGTACTCGACAGCGAGGCGCGGATTCTGACGCTTTCTACCGTGGTGGGAAGGTACTGAACATGGCCCCCACGCTTCATTCGCCGACGCTTGCGCGGGTCCGTGGCTTCACGCTGATCGAGTTGCTGGTCGCCCTTGCCGCGATGGCGTTGATGGCCGGCTTGAGCTGGCGCGGGCTCGATGACATGGTGCGGGCGCAGGCGCAGATTCAGCAGCGCGCCGACGCGGTGCTCACCCTGCAGGCCGGGCTGACGCAGTGGGCCGCCGACCTGGACGGGCTGCTGCAGTTGCCCCAGCTACAGACGCTGGACTGGGACGGCCGGGGACTTCGCATCGTCCGCCGCAGCACCGCCCAGCCCGGCGACGGCGTTCTGGTGGTGGCCTGGGCGCGCCGCAATGTGAACGGCACGGACCAATGGCTGCGCTGGCAATCGCCGCCGCAATACACCCGGGGTGAACTGCAAACAGCGTGGGCACGCGCCGCCCAGTGGGCCCAGAACCCCGGCGATGCAGAAAAAAGAGATGAAGTCCGCATCACGCCGCTTGAACAGTGGCAAATTTTCTACTTTCGGGGTAATGCGTGGACCAATCCCTTGTCGAGCGACAACGCCACACCGGTCCAGGGCACTGACAAACCCGTGGCGGCTGACCTGGCGCTGCCCGACGGCGTGCGGCTGGTGCTGACCCTGCCCGCTGGCGAAGCCATCAACGGCGTCATGACGCGTGACTGGGTTCGGCCTGTCCTGGGAGGCCGAAAATCATAAAGATGATCCCCCACGCTTGTCACTACGTGTACTGCGCTGCCCCCCAAGGGGGCTGTGCTTGCTTGGGGCGGCCCGGCGCGGCGCACATTCACAGTCATCCCCGCCAGGCAGGCGCTGCCCTGTTGACGGCGATGCTGACGGTGGCGCTGGTAGCCAGTCTGGCGGCCGGGGCCTTGTGGCAGCAGTGGCGCAGCGTGGAAGTGGAGGCTGCCGAACGCGCGCGGGTGCAGTCGCTCTGGGTGCTGACGGGCGCACTGGACTGGGCCCGCCTGATCCTGCGCGAGGATGCCCGTTCGGGCGGAGCTGACTACCTGTCCGAACCCTGGGCCGTGCCGCTTGAAGAAGCCCGGCTTTCAACCTTTCTGGCGGCGGACAAAAACAATACCCCGGACGACACCGGCGCCTCGCAAACCTTTTTGTCGGGCCTGATCACGGATCTGCAGGCCCGCCTGAACGTAACCAACCTGGTGGACAGCGGCAAGGTGTCAGCGCCTTCACTGAAAGCCTTTGCCAAGCTGTTCGAGACCTTGGGGCTGCCCCCTGGCGAGCTGGTGGCGCTGGCTGAAAATCTGCGCCTGGCGCTGGACACCAGCGCCGAAAATGACGCCGCCCGGCTGGCGCCCCTGATGCCCCAGCGGGTCGATCAGCTGGTCTGGCTGGGCTTGTCGCCACGCAGCCTGGCCATGCTGCGCCCCTACATCACCCTGCTGCCGGTACGCACCCCCGTCAACCTCAATACCGCCAGCGCCACTGTGCTGTTTGCCTGCATTCCGTCGCTGGACATGGCGCAGGCCCAGCGACTGGTGAGCACGCGCCAGGCAAGCCATTTCCGGACGCTGGCCGAGGTGACAGCGCAGCTTGGCCAGATGGCCGTTCCGCTCAATGAGGCGCAGCACAGTGTGAGTTCACGTTTTTTTGAGGTCCAGGGGCGGCTGCGGCTGAACCAGACCGTGGTGGAAGAGCATTCGCTGGTGCAGCGTGACGGGATTGATGTCAAGACCTTGTGGCGCGACCGCGGTGACTATGGAAGACAAAACCGCCCCCTACAATGACGAGCCAAGCACCGCATGACCACACTGATCATCACCCTTTCCCCTGCGCTTCCCACGGCGGCCACGCTCTGCGAGGGCTTGCTGAGCGAGGACGGACGCACTGTTTTGCGCCCTGTCGAGGCGCCGGCGCCTCTGTTGCCGGCGCTTTCAGGCGTAGAAATTGTGGCCGTGGTACCCGCTTGCCGGCTGTCCTGGCACCGGCTTGCCTTGCCCCGCGGCGCTCTCAAGGCCGGCCTGTTTCAGGAAGGCAGCACTGGACGCTTGCGTGCCGTGCTCGACGGCCTGCTGGAAGATCGCGTGCTTGACGAGACCAGCCAGCTGCACTTTGCCATCGAACCGCATCCACGCACCGATGAGCCGGTATGGGTTGCCGCCTGCGACCGGTCCTGGCTTCATGCCTGGCTCGAAATGCTGTCCCAGGCCGGCCGGCCCGTTGCGCGCATCGTTCCTGAACTGGCGCCGCCATCAGGCCATGCCGCCGGCAGCGCCTTGCTGCATGTCACCGGCACACCCGGGCATGCCCAGCTGATGCTGGCCGGGCCGGACGGCGTGACCGTGCTGCCTCTGTCGGTAGCGACCGCCGCGCTGATCGCCTGGCCCGAAGAAGCCGCGGTGCGGGCCGAACCCGGTGTGGCGGCGCTCGCAGAACACTTCTTCAATCGCCCCGCCACCTTGCAGACCGCCCCCGAACGCTGGCTGGCGGCAGCGCAGTCCGACTGGGACCTGGCGCAATTTGATCTGCTCTACAACCGCAGCACGCGGACCCGCAAGCAGCTGGCGGCCATGATGTCCTCGCTGTTTCGGGCCCCTCGCTGGCGCGCCGCGCGCTGGGCCGCCGTGGCGCTGGTGGCCGGCAACCTGGTGGGCCTTCAGGCCTGGGCCTGGAAGGAACAGTCAGCACTGGCCGACCAGCGTGCCGCTATCCGCAACACGCTGACCAGCACCTTCCCGCAAGTCCGCGTGGTGGTCGATGCCCCGGTGCAAATGGCCCGCGCGCTGGCTGATCTGCAACGCCGCAATGGCACGGCATCGTCCGCCGACATGGAGATCATGCTGGCCCGGTTTCAGGCTGCAGCGCCCGATTTACCGGTGCCAACCGCTATCGACTTCATGCCAGGAGAACTCCGCCTGAAAGGACTTGATGCATCGGCTGCCGGGCTGGCCGCGATCTCCGCCCGACTGCAGCCGCACGGTTACAGCGCCCGGCTGGACGCCGGCAGCCTGCTGGTGAAAGAGGAGCGCCTGCCATGAGCCTGACCCATGCCCTTGATCCGCTCAGGGCGCGCTGGACCCGGTTGCCGGGGCGTGAAAAAAACCTGGTCCGGCTGGCAACGCTGTCGATACTGGGCTTGCTGCTCTGGCAATTCAGCGTCGCGCCTTCTCTGGCCACCCTGCGCACCGCTGATGCGCAGGCCAAAGCACTGGGTGCGCAGCTGCAGCAGATGCAAACCCTGCAAATCAAGGCACAGGCTTTGCAAAGCCAGCCCGCGCTGGGATTTGACGAGGCCGTGCGCGCGCTCACCGCCGCCACCAAACAGACCCTGGGCAGCAGCGCCCAGCTGGGCATGGCGGGCGAGCGCGCCAGCGTGACCCTGAAGAATGCGCCAGCCGATGCCCTGGCTGAATGGCTGGCGCAGGCGCGACTCAACGCCCGCTCGGTTCCGACCGAGGCCAGGCTGATGCGCACCGCGACGCCGGGCAGCGCGACCTGGAGCGGCGTGCTGGTGATGAGTTTGCCCGCCCGCTAGCAAGATGCGACACAACCCTTGCGCGGCGACAGGCTCCGCTTCTGCCCCCTGGCGCTGGGCCCTGGGGGGAGCGCTTGCCGGCTTGGCACTGGCGCTGCTGGTGTTTGCCCCGGCCCGCTGGCTGGCCGCGCTGGTTCAGCAGGCGAGCGGCGGGCATGTCGTGCTGGCTGCGCCTCGCGGCAGTTTCTGGCAGGGTTCGGCGCAACTGGTGCTGTCGGGTGGTGCTGGCAGCCGCGACGCCATGGCCCTGCCTGGCCAGCTCACCTGGCGCATCCAGCCGGCCTGGAACGGCATCAGCGTGCAGTTGAACGCCGAATGCTGCACGCAGCAGGCGCTGCAGCTCAGGGCGGCGCCTGCAGGCTGGGGCGGTGTACGGCTGGCGCTGGCCGACAGCCAGTCCCGATGGCCTGCCGGTCTGCTGGCTGGCCTGGGAACGCCCTGGAACACCGTGCAGGCGCAAGGCCAGCTGGTGGCTTCGACTCAGGGCTTTAGCGCCCAGTGGATGCAGGGGCGGCTCATTCTGGCAGGCCGCCTGCAACTCG
>JBDSZF010000296.1:0-3212 GCA_039925285.1 Polaromonas sp. | reverse complement strand
CGGGATCATAGACACCGATCCGGATGTGTTCGGCAGCGCTTGCCAGTTCCGCATCGCTGCGCCACAGCAGCGCGGCCATGCCCGCCTGGAGCCGCATCGGCATGCCGGCGGCCAGCACCAGCGCTGTCGTCAGGAACAGCGCGCGCAGCACCAGCGGACCGTCGCCCCATAGGAGGCGAGCCACAGACAGGGGGCGTCCGTTCTCGCGCGCATGTGCCACGACGATCAGCAGCGCGACGAAAAAATACATCAGGCCATTGAAGACGGTGAGGACATAAAAACCCCGCGCATTGCCAGCGTCGCTGACAGCGAGCAGCGGCACGACGCAGAACAGGGAAATCAGCAGATATGGCAGTACCACGCGCAGCGGCGCCCGCGCATCAACGGCGGCAGTCTTTGGCGTCACACGGAACACGAATTCCCGACCGCGCACGCAATCCGCCATTGCCGAGCCAATGCCTAGCAGTGACCACGGCCAACGCGCAAACAGGAAAATGATCCCCTCCCAAGAGATGACCTTGGCGTTGCAGGGCCGAAAACACCCTGTGCGCTTGACCCAGGCCATCAGCAGCAAGATGCTGCCGGTCACGGCGCTGGCGTAGGCCAGGTACGTGAGGTACTCGACATTGGCCCATACCCGATGCGTGAGCAGCGCCACCACCGGCATCACGACCGTGGCCGCCATCGTCAACGAGAACAAGCTGTACCAGAGCTGCGCGAACAGGAACTGCGCCTTCAAACGCAATGGCAACGCGCCAAAGTAGCGCGGCGTATAACGCAGCAAAAGCATGGCCAGGCTTTTCGACCACTGGAACTCCTGCGTGACCATGTCGGCAAAAGTGCGCGGGCCTTCGCCGCTGGCAATCGCGTCAAGCGCATGCACGCCGCGCCAGCCCTTTGAATTCATGATCAGCGTGGTCGAGTGGTCTTCGGCCAGCTCGGGGCCTAGGCCGCCGATGTCGCGCAACGCAGCGGTGCGAACGGCGTAATGCGAACCGATGCACAGCGGCGCCAGGCCGCCGTTGTGCCCGGCCTGCAAAGCCCCATGCAGCGCGGCTTCCGCATACAGCCGCCCGCGCGCCGACCAGCTGCTTGCCGCATTGCTGTCGCAAATGCTAGGCGCCGATACGTAGCCCACAGGCGGGTCCGCGAACGGCCGCAGCATCGCCTCAAGGTAGCCTTGAGCGGGCACATGGTCGGCATCGAGTTGAGCGACAAAATCGTAACGCTCGTAGCCGTAGTGATCGTAGAAGTACGCAAGGTTGCCTTCCTTGCACCGGGTCCGCCGGGGCCACGACGCATTGTGGTAGGCGGCAACGTTTTTGCGCGTGGACAGCAGCACGCCGTGCTGGCTGCACCAGTCGATGGTCTCGGCTGAGGGGTCTTCGTCGGCGAGCCATGTATCGTGTGGATAGGCCTGCGACAGCATCGCCAGCAAAGTGGTGCGCACCACCGGGAAGGGCTCCGAGGGCGCCTTGGTGACGACCATCGCCACACGCAGCCCCGTCGGGACAGCTTGTGCCGGGTTCGAGATGAGGGCACGGGCGAAGATCAGCACGAAGTAACCAGGAACCACCGTGGTCCAGAAAAGGACGGCGCAGTTGAGGGCATACCTGAACAGGTCCACGTTGTGTTCCGGGCGCAGCCACCACGACCAGAAGGCCAGCAGGCTGAGCAGCCAGAGGGCGCACAGCCCCGCGAACACCGCCCGCTGCCTACCCAACAGCAGCGGAACCAGGAAGGCCGGCGGCGCCTGGCCTGCGCTTTCCTGGCGCCCCGGCTCTGTCAGGGGCAGCGTGTCCGGGGCCTTCAAAAGGGCGCTTTTGATCTGCGTGTTCATGCCGCTTCGCGCTCTCCGACCGCCACGGCGGCGGGCGCCGCTTGCTGCGCTAGCTCGGCAATGGGCCACTCCATGAGCGGCGTATCTGCATCAAGGAGCGGCGGCGGTGCATCGGTCCGCCTGCGCTGCTGCCCGAAGAGCTTCGGGTGTCCATGCAGCGCTTTGACCGCCTTGCGTCCAATACGCATGTAATGGCGAAAGCCGTTGCTGAGCACGGTGTGTTCTTCAAACAGATTGCGCAAATCCACCATCACAGGGTCCGACATGTAGTCGGCCAGTTCGCCCAGATCGCAGTCGATGAAATTTTGCCAGTCGGTCAGCACCACCAGGGCATCGGCGCTCTTGACCGCATCGACTGCTGTGTATGCCATCCACAAATCGGGTAACAGCCGGGCTGCCTCGGCGGGATGGGACGGGTCATAGGCATGTATCTTTGCGCCCCGCTCGAACAGGGCCTGGATCATGTCAATGCTCGGGCTCTCGCGAACATCGTCGGTCTTGCCCTTGAACGTCAGGCCGAACACGGCCAGGCGCTTGCCCGCGACCGAGCCACCGCAAGCCGCTTCGATCTTTTTCAGAACCGACTCCCGGCGCTGCGTGTTGGCCTCGATTGCAGCATCGACGATGCGCATCGGCACGACATGCTCGGCCGCGGTCGCCTTCAGCGCGCGCGTGTCCTTGGGAAAGCACGAGCCGCCCCAGCCAGGCCCGGCCTTCAGGAACGCCGAACCGATGCGGTGGTCCAGGCCGATGCCGGTGGCCACGTGGTCCACGTCAGCGCCTACCCTTTCGCACAGATCGGCGATTTCGTTGATATAGCTAATCTTGATCGCCAGAAAGGCATTGGCGGCGTACTTGATCAGCTCGGCCGTTTCGATCTCAGTGGCCAGCAGCTCGTAGCCCTGCTTTTCGAGCGGCGCATAGATCCGGCGCATGATGCCGATGGCCTGCTCGTCCTCGGTACCAAACACAATCCGGTCCGGCTGCATGAAATCCTCGATGGCCGAGCCTTCGCGCAAAAATTCGGGATTGGACGCGACTGCCGCTGCCTGGCCCTCGGGCAGACAACGCTTGACAACGCGCTGCACCCATCGGTTGGTGCCGACCGGAACCGTTGACTTGATGACGACCACGGTGAAGCGATCGATGCTTGCGGCAATCTGTTCGGCCGCTGCCTGCACATAGCTCAGGTCAGCGCGGTCAGTGCCGGGATACGACGGGGTGCCCACCGCGATGAAGACCGCTTCGCGACCGCTGACGCTGGCCGGCAAGTCGGTGCTGAAGTACAGGTTGCCGCGCTTGACGTTGCGCTCGACCAGTTCATCCAGGCCAGGCTCGTAGATGGGGATGCAGCCATTATTCAGGGCATTGA
>JBDSZF010000295.1:0-3562 GCA_039925285.1 Polaromonas sp. | reverse complement strand
GCCTGAATTGGTTGCTGCGCTGTAAAACGCCTGTCGGCAGCGCCTTGTGTTTACCCGCCCATCGGACTGGTGGCGAGGGTGACTTGCTATTGATGTGATAGCTGGTTGCACATAGGGGTCAATGGCTGGAGGCTGATTTTCCTTAAGCTTTTGCGGCTGGAGAGGGGTTTTCGCTGCAAAACCCGGATCAGCCGGCCACTGCTGCGTGGATACTCGGGGCTCTTGAATTTTCCCTACTGAATGACATGACGCCAAGCACCCCCGCCTGCCCCCAATGCACCCTGGAGAACACTTACCCTGACGGCCTCAACCACGTGTGTGCCGACTGCGACCATGAATGGCCCATGGTCGACGTGCTGGAGCCGGAGGATGGGAGCGACCCTGTGGTCAGGGATGCCAATGGCAAGGTGCTGGCCGACGGCGATGCCGTGGTGCTGATCAAGGACCTCAAGGTCAAGGGTTCGTCCACCACGCTCAAGATGGGCACCAAGATCAAAAGCATACGCCTGGTTGGCAGCGGTGACCATGAGGTGGATTGCAGGATGGACGCCGGCAGTTTCATGCTGAAAGCCTGCTACCTGAAGAAGGTCTGAGTCGCACCCGGCTGAATCCTGTTCCGATCCCGCCGGGTGTCATCGCCTCTTATTCCAGCTTGATGTTGGCCTCACGGATCAGATCGGCCCAGAGTTTGGTGTCCGCGGCCATCATGTCCGCCAGTTTTTTGGGTGTGCTGCCGAAAACTTCGTAACCCTGGCCAGCCAGCTTGGCGCTGATGGCGGGGTCCTTCAGGATCGTGACGATCAGGCTGCTGAGTTTTTGGACAATGTCGGGCGGTGTTTTGGCCGGTGCCAGGACGCCGAACCAGGAGGTGACGTCGTAACCAGGCACACCACTGCTCGCAATGGTGGGGACCTGGGGCGCCAGGGGGCTCTTGTCCTGGCCGGTGGTGCCCAGCAGTTTGACATTGCCGGCGCGGGCGTGGGGCAGCGTGGTGGCCGGGAGATCGAACATCATCGAAATGTTTCCACCCATCACATCCGTCATGGCCGCCGCATTGCCTTTGTAGGGCACATGCATGAGGTCAATGCCCGCCATCTTTTTCAGCAGCTCGCCCGCCAGATGGTTGGAGGTGCCGTTGCCGGCCGAACCGAAGGAGAGTTTGCCGGGGTTGCGTTTGGCATAGGTAATCAGCTCGCCGACGGAGTTGAATGGCAGTTTGGGGTTGACGGCCAAAAACATGGCGTAGGAGCCAGCGCTTGAGACCGGCGCGAAGTCCTTGGCCCGGTAAGGCAGGTTGGCGTTCAGGGACGGGTTGATAACCAGGGCCGCGCTGGCGGTAAACAGCAGCGTGTAGCCGTCTGCCGGTGACTTGGCGACATAGTCCACACCCAGAATGCTGCCCGCACCCGACTTGTTTTCAATGATGACCGGCTGGCCCAGGCTCTCCTGCATGCGCTGGCCCAGCGAGCGCGCCAGCAGGTCGGTTGGGCCACCGCTGGCATAAGGCACGACCAGCCGGATCACGCGGTTGGGGTAAGTGTCTGTCTGTGCGTTGGCGAAGGGCAGCGCGAGCGCGGCCAGGCTGGTCACGCACAGAAGTCGGCGAATCTTGCGAAATGTCAGAGGTGTCATCATTGTCTCCATGAGGGATTGTTGTCGTCATGTGCCGCTTGCGCGGCGCTCAGCTAACCAGGGACTGGGCCAGTGCCAGCGGCACGGGGTCGGACTGCAGCAGCAGTTTTTCAATTTCGTTTTCGCGTTGGACGTCTTTTTCACCACTTTGCAGACGGTGGAGCAAGACTTGCCGGGCGATCAACAGGCGGCGCGCGTCGCCGCCTTGCTGGCCGACACGGGCACCTTCGCCCGCCAGCAGGGCGGCGGTGACGGCGTGGTACATGCGTGAGGCGGCCTCGCGGCTGTCCACTTCACCTTCCAGGGTCGCAGCGCTCTGGTCCATCAACACGCGCGCCTCTTCGATGGCGGTGCTGAGGCGGTTCAACAGTGGGGCCGGGATGCCGGGTGACAGCCGCAGCCAGTCGGCCATGGACTCCGCGAGGGCATTGTGGGCGCCTTCCTTGCCGGCGGCGCGTTGCACCGCATCCAGCGCATTGATATTGCTGGTGCCTTCCCACAACACGCCGATATGCGAGTCGCGAATCAGGCGTTCATTGACAAAATCTTCTATGTAACCGTTGCCGCCGCGAACCTCCATCGCGCCGGTCGCTACTTTCACGTTGTCCCGGCAGGCGCGGAACTTGAACAGCGGCGTGAGCATGCGCAGCTCCAGTTGCGCACGCTGGTCGCCGCTGTCGGCGCGTTGCATGACGTCGGCCGCATGCACAAACATGGACAAAGCTTGTTCCGTGGGCAGCAGCAGCTTCATCAGCTGGCGGCGGTGCAGGGGGTGGTCGATCAGGCGGCGGCGAAAGGCTATGCGGTAGTTGGACACCACCATGGCCTCGTTCCAGCAGCGGCGCATCATGGCCGCCGCACGCACGCCGTGCGACAAACGCGACAGGTTGACCTGGTCCAGCATTTGTTTGAGGCCCTGGTGGATATCGCCGACCAGATAGGCCACGGCGCCCTCAAACAGCACTTCTCCACTGGGCATGGAACGTGTGCCCATCTTGTCTTTCAGGCGCGCAATGCGGTAGGTGTTGCGGCTACCGTCATCGAGGCGGCGCGGCACGGCAAACAGCGCCAGTCCCTTGGTGCCGTCCGGACCGTCCGCCGGTCTGGCCAGTACCAGCGCCACGTCGGCATCAACGGCCGAGCAAAACCACTTGTCGCCAGTCAGGCGCCAGTGCTGGCCGTCATGCGCCGCCTGCAGGCGGTTGGTGCCGATGTCCGAGCCGCCGGTGCGCTCTGTCATGAACTGGGTGCCCTTGAGGATCTTGCTGGGGTCGGTGCTGGTCATGCCCGGCAGGAAACGCGCCTTGAGTGCTTCGTCGCCATAACGCTCGATCAGGAAGGTCGAACTGTCGGTCACGCTGATGGGGCACATCAGGCCAAACTCGGACTGCACAAACAAATACTGGAAGGCGTATTTCGCCAGCGGCAGGTAACGCGTGGGCCAGCCCAGCACCCCTTTGGCGCGTGACATGGCATGGATACCGAAATCGGTGTAGCCGATTTTTTCCATCTCGCGGTAAGACGGGTGGTAGTCAATCCAGTCCTCGTCGGCGCCAAAACGGGTACGGGTGCGGAGCACGGGTTTGTTCTTGTCGGCGGCCATGGCCAGCTCGTCCAGGCGGCTGCCAGCGACTTGTCCCAGTTGATGAAGATGGGGGGTGATGAAGTCCAGCACCTCGGTGGGCAAACGCAGTGCCAGCAGATCGGAGAGGGCCGGATCGATCGTGTGGAAGTTCAGGCCGCGGCAGTCCGGGGCGACCAGTGTTTCCGCGGGCACAACGCTCGCTTGATCGAGCGCTGGCGCGTTGGGTGTACTAAATGCAGAGGTCACGTCATCGTCCTTTTTGATGGTCTGTGTGCTGAAGTCTGGCTCACGGCCTGAGGCCAAAAAACCTGTTGTTTGTCAGTCTAGGCACACGCTTTGAAAGTG
>JBDSZF010000294.1:0-6634 GCA_039925285.1 Polaromonas sp. | reverse complement strand
GGCGTGCCAGCGGCGCGACCGGCTTTTTCATCGGCTTCGTCCATACGGATGTCGATCAGCCGGTCAAAGCCCAGACCTGCCGTGATCAAGCCAGCCTGGCCGGTCTGACCCACGCGGCTCAACCAGTCCACGGCCTTCCAGAACTCATCGGGCGTGACGTCCATTTCGTCAATCGTCTTGAACAGATCGCTCACGATGCGCTGGGTCAAGGCGCGCACGCGCGGATTGCCTTCAGCAATCTGCTTGGTGTTGACCAGTTCTAGCAACTGGGCTTGGTTGAGTTCATTCATGGTGGTATCTCCTGTGGGTGGTTTTATGGTTTGGAAAGGGTTGTTGTGCGCAATGCACTCAGTCCAGCTTGATGCCGCGCTCGGCGATCAGCTTGCTCCAGCGGGCCGATTCGCGCGTCAGGTGCGCGGCCAGTTCGTCAGGCGTCGAACCCACGGGTTCGGCGCCAATGGATGCAAAGCGGGCGCGCACATCGGGCTGCTTCATGGCATCGAGCAAAGCGGCGTTGAGCTTGGCGATCACCGGTTTGGGCGTTGCGGCCGGCATGAACACGGCAAACCAGGGCGACACTTCGTAGCCGGGCAAACCGGCTTCGGCCAGCGTGGGCACATTGGGCAAGGTGCTGGAGCGCTTGGCGGTGGTCACGCCCAGCGCGCGCAGTTTGCCCGACTCGATGTGGGGCCGCGCCGAGGTGATGCTGTCAAACATGTAGTTGACCTGGCCACCGAGCAGATCCGACACCGCCGGTCCGCTGCCCTTGTAGGGGACGTGCAGCATGTCGATTTTTGCCAGCGAAGTGAACACTTCCCCGGCCAGATGGATCGAGGTGCCGTTGCCGGCCGAGGCATAGCTCAGCTTGCCGGGCTCCTTTTTGGCGGCGGCAATCAGGTCGGCCACGGTTTTAACGTTCGGCTGGGTCGAATTTGTCACCAGGACGTTAGGCACCACGGCCAGCAGGCTCACCGGGGCAAAGTCCTTGACCGGGTCGTAGTTGAGTTTGCCGTACAAGGGCTTGTTGGTCGCCATGCCGATCGAAGTGATCATCATGGTGTAGCCGTCGGCGGGCGCCTTGGCGACAAAATCTGCACCGATGTTGCCGCCCGCGCCGGGCTTGTTCTCAATGACGAAGGGCTGGCCCAGCGTCTTGGCGGCTTTCTCGCCGAGTGTGCGGGCAATCGCGTCCATGGCGCCGCCCGGCGGGAAAGGAACGACCCAGCGGATCGGCTTGCCGGGCCAGTCGCCGCCGGCAGCCTGCGCGTGGGCAGCAGACGCGGCGACCAGGGCGATGCCTGCGGCTAGCAGGCTCAGCAGTGGTGTTTTCAACATGTTGTCTTTGTGGTTTTGCGATGCGGTTTCAGCTCAGGCAATGGCCGAAGGGTGAGCTGCCAGCGGCGTCACGTCGATCTTCATGAACGGGAACAGTGGCAAACCCTGCAGCAGCTGGTGCAGTTCATCATTCGACGATACATCGAAAATGCTGTAGTTGGCGTATTCGCCGACCACGCGCCAGATGCTCTTCCAGCGGCCGTCGCGCTGCAGATCCTGCGAATAGGCCTTTTCGCGGGCCTTGATCTCGTTGGCCTCGTCGGCGGGCAGATCACGCGGGATGTTCACATCCATACGAACCAGAAATAGCATGTCGTTGTTCCTTAAGCGGGGGTGGCACGTTGGCCGAGGTCGATATGTACTGAGTTCAGGCCGGCACGCGCGCGGTCAAAGCGATCGAGCTGGGACAGGTCCACCTCGAGGCCGAAGCCGGGGCCGTCGGGCAGCTGCAGCTCAAAGTCGCGGATCGGCATGCGTTCGGTGACGATGTCGTCCACCAGCAGCTGCGGGCCGAACAGCTCGCAGCCGTGGTGCTGGCTGCCCAGCGTGGAGAACAGGTGCGCGGCGGCGGCGCTGCCGATGGAGGTCTCCAGCATGGTGCCGCCGTACCAGCCGATGTCGGCCGCGTCGGCGACCGCGGCGACCTGGCGGGTGCGCAGCAGGCCGCCGTGCTTGGCCACCTTGAGCGAGAACACATGGCAGGCCTGGCCGCGCGCCAGCCGCATCGCGTCCTGCGGGGTGCAGACGGTCTCGTCGGCCATGATGCTGGCACGGTCGCCCAGCGTGGCGGTCAGGGTCTTGAGCGCTTCCACGTTCCACTTGGCCACGGGTTGCTCGATCAGGGTGACGCCAGCGTCAATCAGTTGCGGCAGATAGCGGCGCGCGGTGTTGCCGTCCCAGGCCTGATTGACATCGACCGTCAGCGTGGCCCGGCCTTCGAGGCCGCGCGCGATTTGCGACACATGGGCCACGTCTTGCGCCGGTTCCCGCGCGCCGATCTTCATCTTGAAGATGCGGTGGCGTTTTTGCTCCAGGCGCAGTTGGGCCTCCTGCAAGTCGAGGTTCACGTCGCCGCTGGCCAGCGTCCAGGCCAGCGGCAGGCTCTGGTGGCGCTTGCCGCCCAGCAGTTGCCAGGCCGGCAGGTTCAGCGAGCGCGCAACGGCATCGATCAGCGCCATTTCCACGGCGCTCTTGGCAAAAGCGTTGCCCTTGCAGGCAAGGTCCATGCGGCTCAGCGCGGCTTCAAAGCAGGCGCCGTCCTGGCCCAGCAGCGCGGGCGCGAGGTAGGCATTGATGGCGTGCTGGATGCCTTCGGGCGACTCTTCGTTCCACGATGGCCCGCCAATGGTGGCGGCCTCGCCGAAACCGCAAGCGCCGTTGGTGAGCCAGAGCTGCACAATGACGGGACTTTGGCGGCTGATTGAGCCAAACGACAGCTTGTGCGCGCGGATGGTGGGAATATCCAGAATCCGCGCTTCGATGCGCTCAATCGGAAAACGACTCGTCATTGATGTGACCCTTGCTTCGAAAGTGAAAGACAGCTGAAGATTAAGGGCAAACAAGACCGCCTTCCAATGATTTATTTGAAATGAATCATTCGATGTAGTCGAACGATTGAAGTACGATAAGACGATGGAAATCCGCCAGCTCCGCTACTTTCTCGAGATCGCGCAGACCGAGCACCTGACGCAATCGGCACACAACCTGTTTGTGACGCAGTCCACGCTGTCGCACGGCCTGCGTCAGCTCGAGCAGGAGCTGGACGTGACCCTGTTCGACCGGCTGGGACGGGGCCTGAAGCTGTCGCAAGCCGGTGCCGAATTCCGCGTCTATGCCACCCGGGCCCTGAAGGAAATCGAGGCCGGCCGCATGGCGCTGGCCGACCTCAGCGGACTGCAGTCCGGCAAGCTGACGGTGGGCGTCTTCCCCACCTTTTTGAACACGGTAGTGCCCGTCACCGTGGCCAGCTTCAGCCAGTCGCACCCCAGGGTGATGGTGGAGGTGCGCGACTTGCGCGCCGGCTCGATTGAAACCTTGTTGCTGCGCGGCGAGCTGGACCTGGGCATTGCCTTTCACCCGACCGAACACGAGGAGATCGAGACCGAGCCGCTGTTCGACGAACGCATGCTGCTGGTGGTGAGGCCTGCGCACCCATTGGCCAAGCAGCGCAGCCTGCCCATGAAAGAACTGGAGGACATGCCTCTGGCGCTGCTGCCGCGCAGCTTTGCCACGCGCCGACTGATTGACGCAAGCCTGCGCCAGGCCGGCGTGGCGCCGACGGTCAGGGTGGAAATGGATTCGGTCGAGGCTTTGCTGGGCGTGTGCCGTTACAGCGATCTGGCGAGCATCGTTCCCGAACGCGCCGCGCGGCAGGCACCGGATCTGCACGCCATCGCCCTGAGCGAGCCGCAGATGGTGCGCCACGCGGGCATTTTGTGGCGGCGCGGCGCCTCGCGCAGCCCGGCAGCGCGGGCGTTTGCGGCCCTGCTGCTCACGACGCCGCTGCGCTAGGCGGCGGGTTTTACAGCGCCTGCCAGAAATCGGTCAGCAGCCGGGCAAAGGCCTCGGGCTGCTCCACCGCGCTCAGGTGCGCAGCATCCAGACTGCGCAGTTGCGCGCCCGCAATGCCCCGGGCAATCGCCTGCGACATGGCGGGCGGCGTGGCCTCGTCACGGCTGCCTGCAATCACCAGCGTCGGGCAGGTGATGCGGGCGTTGCCGGCGCCCAGGTCGATGCGGGCCACGGCATCGCACGCTGCCGCGTAAGGTGCGGGCGCGGTGGCTTCGAGCACCGCGCGCAGGATGGCGACGCGGGCGCTGCCGCCGTTGGCGTCAGCGCGGAACTCGGGCGTGAACCAGCGCTGCATGGCGCCTTCGGCAATCGGCGACACGCCCTGGGCCAGCACGGTGTCGATGCGGGTTTGCCACATCGCACGCGCGGCATCGTCGTAATGACTGGCCGAGTTGGCGATCGTCAGGCTGCGCACCGATTGCGGATAGCGTGCGCCCAGCGCCTGGGCCGTCATGCCGCCCATCGACAGGCCGACAAAATGCGCCGGACCCGCGCCCTGGGAACGAATCAACCCGGCGGCGTCGTCGGCCAGATCATCCATATCGTAGGCGCTGTCCGATGCGGCGGAGCGGCCATGGCCACGGTGGTCATAGCGCAGCACCGTGTAACGATCCTGCAGCGCGGCGGCCACGCCGTCCCACATGGTCAGGTCGCAACCCAGGGCGTGGCTCAATACCACCAGTAGGCCTTGGCCTTGTTGCACAAAATGAAGTTGCGACATGCGTGTTTTCCAGCTAGTTTAAAAAGGTCTGTATTGTGCCTGTTTTGTCCTTCACGCAAACCGTTCATCGGCATAAGAGTGGCGCGCCCATGGCTTGCCTGTCCAGGAGTGATTCACCAGTGGTCGAACATGTCTGAGCGTGCCCCTGTCAATTTCGGCATTCGCGCCAACCTTGGCCAGGTTCTGCAGCAATTGCTGCAGGTCCTGCTCGTCGGCATGACTATCGGCATGATGCGCAATGTCGTGCCTGCGCTGGCCGAGACCGAGTTCGGCGTGCCACGCGGCTCGTTCATGCTGCTCGTGGCGTTCGTGGTGGCCTTCGGTTTCGTCAAGGGGGCGATGAACTTCGTCGCCGGCCGCCTGGCCGAGCGCATCGGCCGCAAACGGGTGCTGCTCATCGGCTGGCTGGTGGCGCTGCCGATTCCGCCGCTCATCTACTTTGCGCCCTCGTGGTACTGGATTGTTTTCGCGACCCTCCTGCTGGGGGTGAACCAGGGCCTGACCTGGTCGATGACGCAGACGGCCAAGCTGGACCTCACGCGGGCTGACCAGCGCGGCGTGGTCATCGGGCTGAACGAGCTGTCCGGCTACCTGGGTGTCGCCATCGCCGGGGTGCTCACCGGCTACGCGGCGTCCCTCCTGGGTGCGCGCGCGGGACTGCTGTGGTTCGGTTCGGCGGTCATCGTGCTGGCGACCTTGCTCGCCTGGCTGGCGGTCGTGGAAACCTTGCCCTGGGCCCACGCGGAGGTTCAACGGCACACCGCCGCGCCATCACCGACGGCAGTGCGCCCGCGCTATCCATCGGGCATGAGCGAAAAACCTTCGACCGGCGAGATGTTCGCCATGATGAGCTGGCGCGACCGTCGAATGGCCGCGCTATGCCAGGCCGGGCTCGTGGAGAAGTTCGTTGACGCGCTGGTTTGGGTCTTCTGGCCGGTCTACCTGCATCAGCAAGGGCTCAGCCTGCCGGGCATCGGCTGGATTGTCGGTATCTATGGCTTCACCTGGGGCGGCGCCCAGTTTTTCACCGGCAGACTGTCCGACAAGGTCGGACGCCACCGTCTCAATGTCTGGGGCATGTGGATCTGTGGCGCTGGCGTGGCCCTGCTGCCGCTGGGCAGCGGCGCGGCATGGTGGAGCGCCTCGGCCGCTGTAGCGGGGTTTGGCATGGCGATGCTGTACCCCAACCTGAGCGCGGCGGTGGTGGACATCGCACAGCCGAGCTGGCGGGCCTCCGCCATCGGCATTTACCGCTTCTGGCGCGACCTCGGCTACGGTATCGGCGCACTCGGCCTGGGCATTGCTGCGGCGCTCGGTGGCCGCATCGAAACGGCTTTCTGGTTCGTGGCCATCGCCATGGGACTGTCCGGCCTGCTGCTCTACCACTGGGGAGAGGAAACGCATCCGCGCCTCAATCCGGCCCGCTGAGGCGGTTCCGAGCCTGCTGTTCGCAAGGTCTGTAGCGGGGTCAGACCTCATGGCACATTTTTGCATTTTTCGCACGCCAGCCATGCGCAACCTGCTATTAAAATCATATCAATCCTCCAGTGGCGACCCCGCACTCTCCGTCCAGTTTTCCAGCCTCAACCCGCCTCAACAACCTTTCTCCACCATGCTGCGATACCTCACCCTTCCCGTCACGCCCTTCCAGCAAAACTGCTCCCTCGTCTGGTGCGACCAGACTCTGCGCACTGCCGTCATCGACCCGGGCGGCGACCTGGATCGCATCCTGGCCGAAGTCAAGCGCCTGGGCCTGAAGCTTGAGCAGATCTGGCTCACGCACGCCCACATCGACCACGCGGGCGGCGCCGGTGAGCTGGCGCAGCGGCTGGAGCTGCCCATCATCGGCCCGCATCCGGGGGACCAGTTCTGGATTGACGGTCTGGCGATGCAAAGCAAGCAGTTCGGCTTTGCGCCCGCGCAGCCCTTCACGCCCACGCGCTGGCTGCACGATGGCGACAGCGTCACGCTGGGCAAGGAAACGCTGCAGGTGCGCCACTGTCCGGG
>JBDSZF010000293.1:0-10539 GCA_039925285.1 Polaromonas sp. | reverse complement strand
CAAGTTCCATTTTTTCCGAACTGTCCAGATTTTTCGAGGCCACCTGGCCATTGATGCCGGCGTACAGCGAAACGGTGTCGGTCACGCTTTGCAGCCGCATGGCGCTGAAGCCCAGCTTGTTGAAGTGGCCGCTGGTTTGCACCAGCGCGTCGTCAAGCTTTAAACCGGGCGTTTGCAGGTCGATGTTGCCAGTAGACCAGGTAAGCGAATAGCCACTCACCCCGCCGCCGCCAAGACTGTCGCGGTGGTCGCCGCGCAAGCTCGCCATCAGCACCTGGGCCTTCTTGTCAGCGACTGTCGAGGCCGACTCGATCCGGTCCTGGAAGGTCTTGGCGTCAAAGGCAAGACCGGCGTAGAGGTTTGTCTCGCGCGAGCGGATCAGTGGGTAGCTGCCATAGACACTCGCAATTTTTGCCGTGCCGTTGGCCTGCAGGCTTTCATATTCCTTGCCCAACTCATAGCCCAGCCAGCTGTACGCCACGCCGGCCGTCGCCTTGCCGAACTGCATCTGGTAAGACGCCCGTGCATAGTTCAGGCCCGAGCCCGACGTGAGCACGCGCAGAGAAGCGACGTCGCCGTGCCCCGCCGCATTATTCAGATTCACCGTCGCCCCGAGGCGGTATTCGCCGGTGTAGCGGTTGCCGGCATTGTCGGCATCGATGCTGCCCGTGACGCGCTGACCTGGAACTACGTCAACGATCAGATCGGACGCGCCGACGGATGCGCCCGGCGTCAGGGTTGAGGTGACTTTCACGCCAGGAATGTCCGACAGCAGCAACAGGCGGCTTTCAATCGGTGCGATGGCGACCGTGTCGCCGCTGTTGAGTCCCTCAAGCTGGCTCTGGATAAGCCCATCGGACAGAGCGCTCTGGTTGCGCACGGCAACCTTGCCGTACTGGCCCTCGATCACGGCAATGGTGAGCGTGCCGTCCTTGATCTCCTGCGCGGGCAGGTAAGCCTGGGCCACAAAGTAGCCTGCGCTGCGATAACGCTCGGTAATTTTCAAAGCCATGGCGCGCAGGTCGCCCAGCGACAGTTCGCTGCCGGGCTTGAAGCCGGTCAGCGCGACCAGCTCGGCTTCCGGATAGATTCGCGTGCCCGTCACCTGCAGGCGGTTGACAATGATTTTTACTGCGTCTGAGGCTGCAGTCGCTGGCGCACTGCTGGGCTCGATGCGAATAACGGGTGCTGCTTTTTGCGGGAGGGGAGAAGGCGGAATCTGCTGAATCTGGCTGCCGGCACTGGGGGGCGGCTGCTGGGCAAACACGCTTTGGCTAAGGGCCAGGAGCGCAAACGGCAAAAATTTATTTCTGATCACGAAGTGCCTTTGGCATGAACGATTTTTGGATCCGGACCGCACCGGTGACGGGGCGGGGGGTAATGCTGGCGGGGGTGAACAGGCAGGATATGGGCGCTACGACGCGCGCACTTTCTGCGGCTGCTGTTCAGCCGTTGAGCCTTGTCTTGATTAGGCGCGTAAAAGTTGTAAGTTCCTGCGCCGCTGCGTAGGACAAAACGCCCTGTCGTGGCGAGGGGGAACCGCTGTTACGGCGCACAGCGGCGCCAGATGCGGTCTAAAACGCCGCGCCCGCTACAGTCTTCAGGGTGTTGATGGGTAAGAAACGATAGCCTGACCTGCCTCTGATCAGCGCTTTGAGGGGCTGCGGGTTGCTCTCCCCTCGCCCGATGGGGTCTTGGCCGGGGCCTTATTTGGCCTTGCCGCGCGACTGCGCGATCAGGTAATCGGTGACCTGCAGCGCACGCTCCAACGTCTTGGCCTGCGTGCCCGAGGTGAAATAACGGCCGTTGATGCCCAGGGCGGGCACGCCGTCCACCGCATAGGCGTCCTGCAGTTGGGTGGCCTTGCGCACTTTGGTGCTGACCGAAAAGGAGTTGTACAACTCTGCAAACTTCGCTTTGGGGATGCCCTGCTTTTCAACCCAGGCGGTGATCTGGTCGGCCGTGCCGAGCGGCTGCTTTTCAAGGTGAATGGCGTTGAACACCTTTCTATGCAGCTCATCGATCTTGCCCAGGCTTTCAAGCACGTAATACAGGCGCTGCTGGGGTTCAAAATCAGCGCGGAAGGCCACCGGCACACGGCGTACGCTCACATCTTTAGGCGCTTTTTTGGCCCAGGCATCAAACATCGGCTCAAAGGCGCTGCAGTGCGGGCAGTTGTACCAGAAGAATTCGACCACCTCGACCTGGCCTGCGGGCGCCTCAATCGGTGCCGGTTTTCCCAGCGTCAGGAAATCGGTGCCGCCCTTGAAGGCGTTGGCCTGGGCTTGCGCGATGCTGGGCAGCACGGTCGCGCTCACAGCGGCGGCGGCCACGGAAGCGGCTGAAAGCGAAAACTCACGTCGTTGCATAAATTCTTTCTCTTGAGGTTGGTGTTGCAGGGGGTTTGACACCCTGCCCCGAAAAAGTTCAGCCAGCCTAGCGCTGCACCCGGACCAGTGCCGTTTCTATCGAGTTGTTGTCCAGCCGGTCCTTGACCTTGTCCGCGTCGTCTTTATTGTCAAACGGCCCGACGCGCACACGGTACACCGTGCGGCCCGCCTGTTCGCGCTCGGTGACTCTGGCCTGCATGCCCAGCAGCAGCAGTCTGGCGCGCTGTTGTTCGGCGTCTTCGGGGGTGCGGAATGCACCGGCCTGGATAAAGTAGTTGAAGGGATCCGAGCCGGACGAGGGGGCCGGTTTTCCTGACCGGGACTTGGCCAGATCGCCTAGCGGATCAGCCGTTGCGGGCTTGGCCGGTTTGGCGACGGCCACCGGGGCCGGGGCTGGGGCTGGGGTTGGGGCAGGGGCAGGGGCAGGGGCCGGCGCAGGTTTTTGGGCCGGGGTCGTCACTGCCGCCGGCGGGCTTGCCGTGGCGGCTGTTTTGGGCGGTTTCACGACAGGCTCGGGTTTTCTGGCTTCGGGGGCCACCACCACCGGATCGGGCACGGTGATGGTCGGGGCGGCTTCGGTTTCGGCGGGCAGACTCAGTTCTCCTGACGCCGAAGGGGCAGCTTTGGCCGGATTCTTGCCGGCCAGAGGCGCGTTCGGGTTCCAGTCCTTGTTTCTCTTGTTTTCTGCGGCATCGCTGTCGGGGTTGCGCGAGGCGCTCTTGTTCATGAAGGGCACCGGCACCTTGGTAACGTAAACCGCCACAGCCAGCGCAATCCCCAAGCCGATCAGCGCGCCAATAACCAGACCCAGAAGGGTTCCGCCCCGTTGTTTTTTCATAGATTGCCCGATGACTTGCATTTAACTTCGATTCTCTTTGAGGTCTGGCGTTCTTCCGGCCGCTTACATCTTGCGCGGCGCACTGACGCCCAGCACCGCGAGGCCATTGTGCAACACCTGCGCGGTGGCCGCGACCAGCGCCAGGCGCGCCAGCTTGACAGCTTCGTCATCGACCAGAATCCGCTCTGCGTCGTAGTAGCTGTGGTAGCAGGCGGCCAGTTCGCGCAGGTAAAACGCCACATCGTGCGGCGCAAAACCGGCCGCCGCATGGCTGAGCATGTCGGGGTATTTGGCCAGCAGCAGCATCAGCGCTTGGGCTTGCGGACTGGCGAGCGGCGACAGGTCCACGTCCTTGAGCCGGTTTTCATCGCCGCCCTGGGCCGCCCAGGTGGTCAGGATGGAGCAGATGCGCGCGTGCGCGTACTGCACGTAGTAGACCGGGTTTTCATTGTTCCTGGCCAGCGCCAGGTCAATGTCAAAGATGTATTCGGTATCGGGCTTGCGGCTCAGCAGGAAGAAACGCACGGCGTCGGCGCTGGTCCATTCGATCAGGTCGCGCAGCGTGACGTAGCTGCCGGCGCGCTTGGAAATCTTGACTTCTTCGCCATTGCGCACCACGCGCACCATGGTGTGCAGCACGTAGTCGGGGTAGCCCTGCGGAACGCCCGCGTTGGCGGCCTGCAGTCCGGCGCGCACCCGGGCAATCGTGCCGTGGTGGTCCATGCCCTGGATGTTGATGGCACGGCTGTAGCCGCGCTCCCACTTGGCCAGGTGGTAGGCCACGTCGGGAACAAAGTAGGTGTAGCTGCCGTCGCTCTTTTTCATGACGCGGTCTTTGTCGTCGCCGTAGTCGGTGGACTTGAGCCAGAGCGCGCCGTCCAGTTCGTAGGTCTTGCCGGCCTCCTTGAGGCTGCCCACCGCGACCTCGACGCGGCCCGAGCTGTAGAGGCTGGATTCGAGGTAGTAATTGTCAAACCGGACCGAGAAGGCCTTCAGGTCCAGGTCCTGCTCGTGGCGCAGGTAAGCCACGGCGAACTGGCGAATCGAGTCGATGTCGTCCACCTTGCCCGACGCAGTGTATTCGCGGTCGTCCGACTTGACGGTCTTGCGGGCCAGGAAGTCGGCAGCAATGTCGGCAATGTAGTCGCCGTTGTAGGCCGGGTCGGGCCAGCCGGCGTCGCCCGGCTTGAGGTCTTTGGCGCGCGCCTGGGTGCTGTTGGCCAGGGTCTGGATCTGCACGCCGGCATCGTTGTAATAAAACTCGCGCCAGACCTGCGCGCCCTGCGTGGCATACAGGTTGCAGATCGCATCGCCCAGCGCCGCCTGCCGGCCATGGCCGACATGCAGCGGGCCGGTCGGGTTGGCCGAGACGAACTCGACGATCATCTTGCGGTCGCTGTCGGCCGCTTGCGTGCCATAGCTGCTTGCGGCCTGCAGCACCTCGCGAACGGTTTCCTGCTTGGCGGCGGGCTTGAGCCGGATGTTGATGAAGCCCGGGCCGGCAATTTCAACCGCATCGACCCAGCGTTCAAAGGCCGGCGCCTGCAGCAGCAGCATGCGCAGGGCTTCCGCGGTCTGGCGGGGGTTTTGTTGGAGGGGCTTGGCCAGCTGCATGGCGGCCGTGCAGGCGAAGTCGCCATGAGCCGCCACTTTGGGCGACTCAAAGGCGGCTTTCCCGCCGGCACCAGGAGAGAGTTGTTCGAGCGCGGCAGCCAGCGCGGAGAGCAGGTCTTTTTTAATCGTGAGCATCGGCGGATTTTACGGTTAGCGCGTCAGCGAATTTGCCGGGTGCTGCGTTATATGGTGGAATTCCAGCCGGAACTCAATCCTGATTCCTAAACTTTTGGAGCCTCCATGAAAAAGCTGTTGTCCCTTGCCGCTGTCGCTTTTACCCTTTCAATGGGCCTGCCAGCCCTGGCCCAGAATACCGCTCCGGCCCCAGCGGCCAGTGCGCCGGCCAAAGCGGCCCCGGCCAAAACCGCCCAGCAAAGCAAAATGACCGTGTGCAACAAGGACGCCAGCGGCAAAAAAGGCGATGAGCGCAAAGCCTTCATGAAAGAGTGCCTGAGCGCCAAAAAGGAAACTGCAGCCAAAGACGCGACCCAGCAGAGCAAGATGAAAACCTGCAATGCCGAGGCCAAAGGCAAGAAGGGCGACGAACGCAAGGCCTTCATGAAGGAATGCCTGAGCAAGTAACTTCTCCGCTTTTTTAACGCAACAGCCTGCAGCGTTCTGCAGGCTGTTGTCGTTTCAGTCCCGTGAACAAAGGACACAACACCGCTTTCAGGACGGTCCGTCGCCGCCCGTGGACGCTTGTGCTTGCAGCGCAGTCGATGACTGCCAGAACTCGGGCTGGCTGTAGTGGTGCTTCAAGAAGTCAATCCATAGCCGCACCCTCAGCGGCAAATGCTTGCGCTGCGGAAACACCGCATAGATGCCATTGGCCGGCGCGGCAAAGTCTTCCAGCACCGCCACCAGCCGGCCGGCGGCAATTTCCGACTCGACTTCCCAGGTGCTGCGCCAGGCAATGCCGTAACCGGCCAGGCACCAGTCATGCAGCACCTGGCCATCAGAGCAATCGAGCGGACCGCCGGGCTTCAGGTGGATGATCTCGGAGTCGCCATCCACCTGCGCGTCCGCGAGGACGCCTTCACGTTGCCGCCCTTGGGCGTTGCGCGGAACGCGAAACGCCCAGCCGCGCGTTTGCGAGGCATCGCTGGACAGCGTCAGGCAGTCGAACCGGGCCAGCTCGCCAGGGTGCTGCGGCGTGCCGTGCAGATGCAGGTAACGCGGCGTGGCCACGCACAGGCGCCGGTTGTCGGCCATACGCACGCTGACCAGCGACGAGTCGGGCAGGTCGCCGACCCGCACCGCGCAGTCAAAACCTTCGCCCGCCAGATCCACCACCCGGTCGCTCAGGTTCAGGGTGATCGTCACGTCGGCATGGTGCTCATGGAATTTCGCCACCAGCGGCGCCACATGGCGCCGGCCAAAACCGGCCGGTGCGGTGATGCGCAGGTGGCCGCTGGCCTTCACGCCGCCGGCCGACACGCTGGCTTCGGCATTGGCCAGATCGGCCAGCAGGCGCTGGCAGTCTTCCAGGAAAGCGCTGCCCTCGTGCGTCAGGCTGATGCGCCGCGTGGTGCGCACCAGCAGCTTGACGCCCAGGCGCTCTTCCAGCGCATCGAGCCGCCGGCCCATGATGGCCGGCGCCACGCCTTCGGCCAGGGCCGCTGCGGTGAGGCTGCCGCGCGCGACCACCGAGACAAAAGATTCGAGCTGCTTGAGTTTGGCCATGGGCTGGAATTATGGCCACAAAACTTTGGCATGATTCGTCCATGAATTTCCGCGCTCACATCACTCCTTCGCTCTCGTGCGTCATGCCCGCCTTCAACGAGGCGCGCAACCTTGGCGTGGTGGTGCCGCACACACTGGCCGCACTGCAGCAGCTGTCACCCGAGGTGGAACTGATTGTGGTGGACGATGGCAGCCAGGACGATACTGCCAGCGTGATGCTGGGCCTGTGCGCGGCCCAGGCGCAGGTGATGTACATCAGGCTGTCGCGCAACTTTGGCAAGGAGTCCGCGCTCACTGCAGGGATCGATGCCGCGCGTGGCCAGGTGGTCGTCCTGATGGATGCGGATGGCCAGCACCCTACGGCGCTGCTGCCAGCGATGCTCTCGAAATGGCAGCAAGGCGCCGACGTGGTGTACGCGGTTCGCAAGGCCAGGGAAGACCAGACGGCCCTGCAGGCGGGCCTGATCAGGCTGTTCTACAAGCTCATCAACTGGGGCAATCACATCGAGATTCCGGCCAACGCAGGCGACTTCAGGCTGATGGACCGCCAGGTCGTGAACGCCCTGAAGGCGATGCCCGAACGCCACCGTTTCATGAAGGGCCTGTACGCCTGGGTGGGTTTTAACAGCATGGCCATCAACTACGAACCCTTGCCGCGCGCCGATGGACTCAGCAAGTTTGGCCTGGGCGGATCGTTCTCGCTGGCGCTGACGGGCATGGTGGCGTTTTCCACGGCGCCGCTTCGGCTGCTGACCTGGCTGGGCCTGCTGCTGGCGGTGTCAGCCCTGGGCTATGGCGTCTGGGAGGTGCTGGAATATTTAATCTGGGGCATCCAGGTGCCCGGCTACGCCACGCTGGTGGTCAGCATGATGCTTCTGAACGGGATTCAACTGATGGGCCTTGGCATCCTGGCCGAGTACGTGGGGCGTATTTATGACGAAGTGAAACGGCGGCCCAGTTACATCGTGGCGCAATGCAGCGGCCAGGGGCTGCCCGACGGCCAGGGCGGTTGCGGTATCGGCCCGCGCCAGGCATGACGGGCGCCGTCAGGGGCGGCTTCTGGTTCCTTGCCGTGGGCAGCGCCGCCGCGCTGACGCATATGGGCGTCTTTGCGTTGACGCAGCACCGCCTGTGGCCCGAACTGGCCAATGCCAGCGGCTTTATGGTGGCGTTTTTTGTCAGTTTTGGCGGGCACCGGCTGCTCTCTTTCAGCGATGCAAACACCACGGTCAGGCAGAGCTTTCAGCGCTTTTTGGTGACCGCGCTGGCAGGCTTTGCCACCAATGAGGGCGTGTTTGTACTGCTGCTTCGCGTGGCCGGCTGGCCGGCGCTGCTGGCCTTGCTGGCCGCGCTGGTCCTCGCTGCGGGGCAGACCTTTTTACTCAGCCGGTTTTGGGCTTTCAGGCGCTGATTCATGGGCGGCCTTCGGCTGGTACAGCGACCAGGTACGCCCCGTGAAGACCCGGATAAAACCGTCCAGCGCGGCTTCATGGCGAGCCACCACCCACACACGGCCTTGCGCACTGGCCTGCGCCAGCGCTTCGGGCGTTTGCAGAACGCGCGCGGCCTGCGCATCAAAGGCCGCCCCGTCCAGCAACTCGTGCTGCCAGTCATCACCGGCCAGCTTGCGCAGCGCGGGCCAGTCCTGCATGACCACCATCGGCGTGCTCGCCTGACGGTAAAACGGCAGGTCGTAGGCATAGCCGCCCAGCAGGTAGACCATGTCAGAGGCCTGGCTTCCTGCCGCCTGAAGCGCCTGCGCGACATCCTGGGTGCCTTGTTTGCGCGTGAAGTCTGCCGCCGCCATATTGGCCGCCACGGCAATGCCCAGGCTGGCGACACACAGCGCGGCAAACAAGCGGCCCTGGGCCTTCGTGGCGAGCTTGAATCTGGCCATGGCGTCATCCCAGCCCAGCGCCGCCAGCAAGGCCAGCGGCGGCATGACCGGCAAGGCGTAACCAATGATTTTGGAACTCGGGATCGAAAAGAAACCGATGATGGACAGCAGCCAGATCCAGCACAGGGCGGTCCAGGCACTCGCTATTGAATGGGTGGCTGCCGGCGACCGTCTGGTTTGCGCCCAAGCCTGATTCAGTGCAAAAAATAGCCACGGAAATAGCAGCAGCACCAGACACGGCGCGTAAAACCACCAGGGCTGCTGGTTGTTGAAAGTGGTGGCGCTGAAGCGGCCCACCTGCTGTGTGCCAAATAGGTAGTCCAGCATGCCGGGGAACTGCCGCTCCGCGAGCCAGAACCAGGGCAGCGCGATCACTGCAAACAGGGCCAGTCCCGATAGCCAGGGCAGGTACCGTATTTTTTTCAGCTGCCGGGTCCAGACCAGCCAGATCAGCAGCACCAGCCCCGGCAGCGCCAGGCCAATCAAGCCCTTGGACAACACTCCCAGCGCGCAGGCCACGAAGCCCCATCGGGCCAGCGCCGCGTGCGGCTTGTCTGCGTGCATGAAGGCCAGTGCAAAGCACCAGATGGCCACGCCGATCCACGCGGCCACCAGCATGTCGTGGTTCACGTACTGCCCGCCCAGCAGGAAGGACAGGCTGCTGCCCAGCATCCAGACGGTGCGGCGTGCTATTTTTTCGGAAGCAAGCCGGCGCACGCTGGCGTACATCACCAGCAGCATCAGGCCCGCATGCAGCGCGGGTATCAGGCGCACCGCCCAGACATGCAGGCCAAAAGTGGCCAGCGCGACCGCCTCCAGCCAGTACAGGTAGGGCGGCTTGTGAAAGAAGGGAATGCCGTTCAGGCGCGGGATGAGCCAGTCGCCGCTTTGCAGCATCCAGCGGCCCATCTCGCCGTAGCGGCCCTCGTCAGGAACGGCCAGCGGCCGCAGTGCGGCCAGCACCAGAAGAAGCAGAAAAAGGGCGGCCAGCGAGAGCCAGGATTTGCGTTGTTCAGTCGTCACGGCCCGAAGTGTATCTGCACGCCTCTTGAGAGCGTGACATTCGCACGCGTGAGCGCCTGGGGAAAAGCGCCGCTGGCCAGGTAGACCTGCTCCCAGGCCCGCGCCGCGCCGATCTCGTCACCCGGCTCGGCCCGCTTTGCGGGGTGGCACATGAGAATGCCGCCTGCGGGCGCATCGTGCAGCCAGTGCGCCATCAACTGCGCGTAGCGTTGCGCTCCGCCGCGAAAGTCATAAATGCCCGACAAGGCCGGCGCGCAGGCGATGCCCGCCCTGCTCGCCAGCCCCGCGAGCGAAGAAGCCCCCATGGCCGCCACGATGCGGGCTTTCAGGGGGGGGCCGGCGGCCGCGCCCCTGGAGAGGCGAAAGTACAGCCGCTGTTCGGGCCCGTAGCGTTGTTGCACGGCGGCTACCAGCGCCTCCCGGATACCGGCAAACTGCTGCACATGCTGGTGTCCGTCAATATGGTCGGGCGGGTTTTTCCAGACGGTTTCAAACGCGTCGAGCTGCCGCTCAATCACCGCTCGCGCCGCGGTCTGGTCAAAGCCGCCCAGCACGGCCCTGAGCATCGCGCCCGCCAAGGACAACCCATGCCCGGAGGCACAGGCAAACGCACTCGTCCAGTCCAGATGCAGGCCGACGTCGATATGCCCGCGCATGTCCTGCAGCAGCGCGGCATCCCCCGCCCAGCGCGGCGACAGCGCCATGGCACTGGTGGCACTGATACGCCCGGCACGGGCCAGCGCGGCAATGCCCAGCGAGGCCGACTCATTCACCGCAAAGTCATCCGCGCACAGAATCAGGCGCTTCATCACGCGGCCACGGGGCTCCTTCGATAGCATGCGCATGTCTCCCATGTTTCTTTTTAATCGACCCATCCCGTTAGCGGAGCGGCGCAAAAACTCTCCTGAGGGTATTTCTGGGCCAGCGCCCGGCAGGGCCGCAGCCCCATGAGGCTCAGTAACTGAGCTGGGCGACCGAGCGCAGCACTTCGGCGGTGGTGGTCGGGTAGCCGAAGTATTCCAGGTAGGCCGGAATCTGCTCGAACAGCATGTCCGAGCCGACCTGCACCGGGCAGCCGCGTGCCTGCGCGGCGG
>JBDSZF010000292.1:0-2722 GCA_039925285.1 Polaromonas sp. | reverse complement strand
CGCCATTGGTGCTAACTTGCACCTGCAGGCTCTGATCATCGAAGTGGTCTTGTAGTGCCTTCCGCGCAGCGTCCTTAGCGTAGGGTTTATGTCCATGGCCGCCGGCAGTAGAGCCGTCTGCCATGCGCCAGTGGTATAGCACCTGCGGGATGTGCACCACGTCACGTGGATCACTTATACAGGCTACGCAACGAAGCACCAGGTCATAGTCCTGGCTGCCTTCATAGCCCTGGCGGAAGCCGCCGACGGCATGCACCAACTCGCGCCGGTACACGCCCAGATGGCAGAAATAGTTTTGCGAGTACAGCAGATCCGGCGAATAGTCCGGCTTGAAATAGGGATCGCAGCGCTGGCCGCTAGCGTCGAGCTTGTCTTCGTCCGAATAGATCAATTGGGCCGTGGGGCGCTGTTGAATGGCTTGCGCCACCGCGAACAGCGCGTGCGGCGCCAGCAGGTCGTCGTGATCGAGCAGCACGACGAAGTCACCGTTCGCCCTCTCCAGTGCGGTGTTGCTGGCGGCGACGATATGCCCGTTAACGGGCCGGTAGCTGACCTTGATACGGCCGTCGCGTTTGGCATAGGCGGCGAGCGTGGCGCGCACATGCGGCAGGGTTGATGCATCGTCGGCAATGCACAGTTCCCAGTGTGGGTAGCTTTGCGCCAGCACGCTGTCCAGGCAGGCGCGCAACATGGCTGCATCGGTGTTGTAGGTGGGCGTGACGATGGAAAAACGCGGCTGCCAGGCCCAATCGGCCATTTCGGCGGCCTGCGTGGCGCGCTCTGGCAATTGCGGTAGTTCAACCTGTTCTATCCAGTCGGCGTAGGACACCAACTCGCTACCGGATTCGAACAGTTTGCAGTAGTCGGCCCACAGCTGCATGTCGCTGTGGTTGGTGCCGTGGTGATGCGGGAACGCGGCCGGTTTGGCATGCAGGGGCTTACGGGCGTGCATCGGGTGCTTGGCGGCCAGCTTCTGGCGGACCCGCTTCAAGGCAAATGCCTGGGACACCTTCGTCAGCCGCAAATGCTGTACCTGAAACAGGCCCTCGGTCGCCATCGGGTCGAACCGCAGCTTGGCCGTCTTGGGCAGGTGGATCAGCCGTTTTACCAGTTGCTCGGTACGAATTCGCATCGGCATGGCAGTGGCTTCGGATTCTCCTTCACCCAAATCCGGATACAGCCTGATTTCAGCAAAAGTGGTCGGCAGCCGCAGTCTGACTTCCAGCATGTACCAGCCTGCCGTGACTTGATGAACAAGTCTGAACTGAGGATCTGTGCCGGTGGACAGGAACAGCCGCTTGTCATGCTTGCTGCTTTGCAGCTGACGGGCCGGCACCCAGTCTGCTGATGTGAAAATCGGCCAGACTTTTCTGAACATGGCTTTGGCGTGACCGATCAAGCCTCTCCGTTGGGGCTTGATCTTGCCAGTGCTTGCTGTGCCGTTGTGCATCAGGAAAATATCTCTGCGGTATGGAAGCTGGTGCCTTGCGCATCCTTGACGGAAACCGACGGTTTGCCGGTCATTGGCCAATTGATCGCCAGGCTTGCATCATTCCAGGCGATGCAGCGCTCATATTCCGGCGCGTAGTAATCAGTGGTCTTGTACAAAACATCTGCTGAATCGCTGGTCACAGCAAAACCATGGGCAAAGCCGGGCGGCACCCAGAGCTGCTTGTGGTTCTCTTCGCTCAGCTCAATTCCGACCCACTTGCCGAATGTGGGTGAACTCTTGCGGACATCCACCGCCACATCAAACACAGCCCCGCGCACCACGCGCACCAGCTTGCCCTGGGGCTGCTGGATTTGGTAATGCAGGCCGCGCAGCACACCCTTGGCACTGCGGCTGTGGTTGTCTTGCACAAAGTTGAGGTTCAGGCCGGTGGCTTCGTTGAAGGCTTTCTGGTTGAAGCTTTCATAGAAGAAGCCGCGTGCGTCGCCGAATACTTTGGGTTCGATGATGAGGACGTCGGGGATGGTGGTGGGCGTTACTGGCATGGGTTTTGGGTCCGGGGACATGGATCCCGGGTCAAGCACGGGATGACAGATTTTTCAGCATGACAATTGCTGATGAGCCGGGATGACAGGCTTTGCTTGATGGCTGACGGTGAATCATGACTGCGCACCTTCGGTCAACAAGCGCTGCAGGTATTGGCCATAGCCATTCTTGGCCAGCGGTTGGGCCAGCTTTTCGAGCTGTTCGGAGGTGATGAAGCCGTTGCGCCAGGAAATTTCTTCAGGGCAGGCAATCTTCAAGCCCTGCCTGCGCTCCAGCGTGGCGATGAACTGCCCGGCTTCGAGCAGGCTGTCATGCGTTCCCGTGTCGAGCCAGGCGTAGCCGCGCTTCATCATTTGTACATTGAGCTGACCCAGATCGAGATAGGCCTGGTTGACGGCGGTGATTTCGAGCTCGCCCCGGGCGCTAGGTTTGACGGCCTTGGCGATTTCAATGACGTTGTTGTCATAAAAATACAGGCCAGTCACCGCATAGTTGCTCCTGGGTGTGACAGGCTTTTCCTCGATGCTGCTGGCTTTGCCGCCCGCGTCGAAAGCCACCACACCGTAGCGCGCGGGATCTTGTACATGGTAGGCAAATACCGTGGCGCCGCTGGCTTTCTTGTCAGCGTCTGCCAGCAGGTTGATGAAGTCATGGCCGTAAAACAGGTTGTCGCCCAGCACCAAGGCGCTCGGATGGTTGCCCACAAAGTCTTCACCAATAAGAAAA
>JBDSZF010000291.1:0-4638 GCA_039925285.1 Polaromonas sp. | reverse complement strand
CGGCCCGGGCGTGCGGGTGGATTCGCATATTTATGCCAACTATTTTGTACCGCCCAATTACGACTCGATGATCGGCAAGATCATTGTTCATGCCGACACGCGCGAGCAGGCGCTGGCGCGCATGAGCGCGGCGCTGGGCGAGACCGTGGTCGAAGGCATCAACACCAATATTGCGCTGCACCGCGAACTCATGGTGGACGCCAAGTTCATGGATGGCGGCACCAACATCCACTACCTTGAAGAGTGGTTGTCAAAGCGTGAACGCTAAGCGCGGACTGAACTTATGAGCCTGTTTGAATTGATTTTGCTGGCGCCTGTGCATGAGGTCGAAACCCTCAGCGACGCGCTGGAGGCGCTGGATGCGCTCAGTGTCTCGGTGGAAGACGCCGACGCTCACACGCCTGCCGAGCAGGCCCTGTTTGGCGAACCCGGCATGCCGCCACCCAAGGCGGGCTGGGAGCGTTCACGCATGGTGGCGCTGTTTGCGACCGAAGCGCTGGCGCGCGATGCGGCCGCGGTGCTGCAACCTCAGGATTTTTTTGCCGGTTGCCAGCTGGTCGCGATTCAATCCGTGCCCGAGCAGGACTGGGTCAGGCTGACACAGTCGCAGTTCGCGCCGGTCGAAATCACGCCCGAATTCTGGATTGTGCCGACCTGGCATGAACCGCCAGCGCAAGCCAGGCAGGTGATCCGGCTTGATCCGGGTCTGGCCTTTGGCACCGGCACCCACCCCACGACGCGCATGTGCCTGCGCTGGATTGCCAGTCAGGGCGCAGCGGGCAAACCGCTGGGCCGGGTGCTCGACTACGGCTGCGGCTCCGGCATTCTGGCCATCGGCGCGGCCAAATTTGGCGCGCTGGAGATTGATGCCGTCGATATTGACGAGGCTGCGGTTGAATCGACCCGTGCCAATGCCCAGGCCAACCATGTGCAGTTGCAGACCGGCTTGCCTGACAAGGCCGTGGGCAGTTACCAGACCGTGCTGGCCAATATTCTGGCAACGCCTTTGCGCGTGCTGGCACCGCTGCTGTGCGCGCATGTTCAAAAAGGCGGCAGCCTGGTGCTTGCGGGCATTCTGGAGCGCCAGGCCGATGAGCTGAAAGCCGCCTATCTGCCTTATTGCCAGCTTCAGGTCCATGACGAGCAAGAAGGCTGGATCCTGATGACTGCGCAATTTTGAGCGCGTTGGCGTAACGCATTTCCAAGCCCGGTTTTTTTCCGGCCATGATCCCTACTGACTGCGCTAAATGAGCCTGGTTACGCGTTGCCCCGCCTGCACTACGATGTTCAAGGTCGTTGCTGACCAGCTCAAGGTGGCACAAGGCTGGGTCCGCTGCGGACATTGTGGCGCAGTGTTTGAGGCTTCCCTGCACCTGATGCCGGATGAAGCCGGGGGGCTGGGTGGCTTGGTATCGACGCCTGATACGAATCAAGGGCTTGCGCAGGCCGTTGTGACGCAGGACACGCCACAGGAACTACCTGCACCCATCGCCTCTGGTGATCTGGCTGAGGTCGAAGCGGTGCAGACCTCCTTGCCGCCAGAAGCCCCCGAAGAAACGCCCGAAGTTTCCTTTGTGAGTGAAGCGCGGCGCAATGAATTCTGGAAATTGCCACAGGTTCGTGCCGTGCTGGGCCTGATTTTTCTGCTGTTGCTGTCGGCCTTGGCCCTGCAGTGGATGGTTCAGCAAAAAGATGTCCTGGCTGCTCAGGAGCCCCGGATCGCGACTTTGCTTCAGGCGCTTTGCCGCCCGCTGGGCTGCCAGGTCCGGCCCTTGCGGCGTATCGAGTCGCTGGTGATCGACAGCTCCAGCTTCAGTAAAACCGGTCCTGATGCTTATCACCTCACTTTTGTCTTCAAGAATACCGGTGCCGCTGCGCTCGAAATACCGGCTCTGGAAGTCACGCTGACGGACAGCCGGGACCAGGCGCTGGTGCGCAGGGTGCTCATGCCCGCGCAGTTTGGCGCCACCGCCGTCACGCTGGACGCGTATTCGGAACTGGCCGGCGCCGTTTCGCTGAAAGTCTCCAGCGAAGATGCTCAGGGCGGAACCTTGCCGACACCAGTTGGCCCTTTTCCGGTGGTCGGCTACCGTATCCTGGCTTTTTACCCTTGAATTGAAATGAGAACTGAATGTCTTCTGTAATTTGCGGCTCGCTGGCCTTTGACACCATCATGAGTTTTGAGGGCCGCTTTTCCGAGCAGATCCTGCCCGCCCAGCTGCACATCCTCAACGTGTCTTTTCTGGTGCCCGCCCTGCGCCGCGAGTTTGGCGGCTGCGCCGGCAACATTGCCTACAGCCTCAAGCAGCTCGGCGGCTCGCCTTTGCCGATGGCCACGGTGGGCAGCGACGGCGCGGACTACCTGGCCCGCATGAAAGCGCAGGGCATCAGCACCGAGTTCGTGCGCGAAGTGAGCGACGCCTACACCGCGCAGGCCATGATCATGACCGACCGCGACAACAACCAGATCACGGCTTTTCACCCGGGCGCGATGATGCAGGCGCATGTCAGCCGGATCGAGGCGCGCAGTGACATCAAGCTGGGCATGATCTCACCCGATGGCCGCGATGCGATGCTGCAGCATGCCGAGCAGTTCAAGGCGGCTGATATCCCCTTCGTTTTTGATCCGGGCCAGGGCCTGCCGATGTTTGACGGCCAGGAACTGGCGCATTTCGTCGATCTGGCCACCTGGGTGACGGTCAATGATTACGAAGGCCGGATGCTGTGCGATCGCACCGGCCTGTCGTGCGCCGAATTGTCGCTACGCGTGCAGGGCCTGGTGGTGACGCTCGGTGAGCAAGGTTGCGAGGTCTGGGTGGACGGCGAGAAAACCGTCGTGCCGCCGGTGGAGGCCGAGGCGGTAGTAGACCCCACCGGTTGCGGCGATGCTTTTCGCGGCGCACTGCTTTTCGGGCTGGAGCAAGGCTGGTCGCTGACGCGCTGCGCTGCGCTGGGCAACCGGGTAGGCGCGCACAAGATTGCCAGCCGGGGTGGGCAGAACTACACGCTCGATTCAGCTCAAATCAGCAGCTAGCCCAGGCGCTATGGGCTCCGGTTGCCATTAAATGAACAGCATCCCGTTCCTGCTCAAGGGCCCAGTCGATCAAGGTGATCCGTTGACTGCTCCTGTCCTCATTGAAAAAGCCCGACATCTTGCGACATCGGGCTTCAATCGCTACGTGCGGAAGACTTAAGGCTTGCTGCCTTTTGGGAAGGGCCAGGATGCTTGCGGGTTGATCGCCGTCTGAGCTGTCGGCGTGGAAGTTGCGACGGACGCTTTGGCTGCTGGTTTTTTCTCGACTTTCGCGGCTTTCTTCGCTGCGGGCTTTTTTACGGCTTTAGCGGTGTCGGCTGTCTTGGTCGCTGCTTTCTTTGCGGCCGGCTTTTTGGCCGCTACTTCCACTTTTGTTGTGGGCTTTTCAGCAGCCGGCTTTTCAGCAGCCGGCTTTTCAGCAGCCGCTTTTTTTGCTGGCGCTTTTTTTGCTGGCGCTTTTGCAGGTGCCGCTTTAGCCGGCGCTACTTTTTGAGCAGGGGCTTTTTTAGCCGCGACTTCCTTGACTGCCGGTTTTGCGGCGATTACTTTTTCAGCCACGACTTTTTTGGCGGCTGCCTTGGCAGGGGCTTTTGCCGCTACTTCTTTGGTTGCGGGCTTTTTGGCCGCCACTTTTTCAACAGGCGCCGGGGCAGCAGCCGTTACTTTTTTCGCCGGTGCTTTCGCAGGAGCGGCTTTTTTTGCCGCTGGTTTTTTCGCAGTTGCCATGGTTTTCTCCTCGATCAGGTTGCAAAAAGCACTTCGCAGGGGGTGACTGCGAAGCGATTCGCAGCATTGGGCCTTCGGATCACCGGGCCCAATGCCGCGAACACAGGAGCAACGTTCCATAGGCACTCTTCGGTGCTGGCATGGAGCGTTGCGAATCTAAAAATCATTGTTATGTGGGCTGGGTGCGTTTTGTCAATCTTGCGTCATCAATCCCAGGAGAGGGCGCCGCCAGACTGGTACTCAATCACACGGGTTTCAAAGAAGTTGCGTTCTTTTTTCAGGTCAATCATCTCGCTCATCCACGGAAACGGATTTTCCTCATTCGGGAAAAGGGTTTCAAGTCCGATCTGCGTGGCGCGGCGATTGGCAATGTAGCGCAGGTAGCCTTTGAACATGGAGGCGTTGAGGCCCAGCACGCCGCGCGGCATGGTGTCCTCGGCATAGCGGTATTCGAGTTCAACGGCCTTCATGAACAGGGCGTTGATTTCAGCCTTGAACTCTGCCGTCCAGAGCTGCGGATTCTCCAGCTTGAGCTGGTTGATCAGGTCAATGCCAAAGTTGCAGTGCATCGACTCGTCGCGCAGGATGTACTGGTACTGCTCGGCCGCGCCGGTCATCTTGTTCTGGCGGCCCAGTGCAAGGATCTGCGTGAAGCCGACATAGAAGAACAGACCTTCCATCAGGCAGGCAAACACGATCAGCGACTTGAGCAGGGTCTGGTCAGCCTCGGTGGTGCCGGTCTTGAAGCTGGGGTCGGAAATCGCTTCAATGAAAGGAATCAGGAACTGGTCCTTGTCCTTGATCGACTGCACTTCGTTGTAGGCGTTGAAGATCTCGCCTTCATCCAGGCCCAGCGACTCGGTGATGTACTGGTAGGC
>JBDSZF010000290.1:0-8128 GCA_039925285.1 Polaromonas sp. | reverse complement strand
TGTCTTTTTCGGGCTTGAGCAGCAGCGGGTTCATGCGCACATCGGGCTTGCTGCGTGCGGCCAGCGCCTGGAAATACTGGGCGCTGCCGATCTCGCCGCCGGCCACGACGCGGGCGTTGTTGCTCATGTTCTGCGACTTGTAGGGCGCGACCTTCAAGCCCTGGCGGGCGTAGTAACGGCACAGCGCGGTGGTCAGCCAGCTCTTGCCGGCGTTGCTGGTGGTGCCCAGCACCATGACGGCTTTGGCGCTCATCGGGTCAAGCTCATGGGGTTTCTTTCGATTTCACAGGGGGAGGCAAAGGAGTTTGCGCCGGAGATGACACCACGATTAATTTGGTGCCCGTTTGCTCTGCAATGACTCGCGCACGTTCAGCGGCACGTACCAGCGCCGCCGTCACCTGCTTTCGGTCAGGAAAAACGGCTGGATTGGGAGGCGGATTCAGATTCATCACAATGTCCTTTCGCTGATCAAAACAGGCTTGGGGCTGCTTTTGACGTTTTCGAGGCTCATGCCAAAGCGCCTTCACTTGCAAGATAGGCCATGCCTGCGGCCTCGTCTTGCTCGATGGCGATTTCTGCGGCGCGCTTGGCGGCTTCGAGCAGGCATTCGCTTTGGGCTTTGAGGGTGAAGCTTTGCTGAGTGGACTGATCCAACTCTGGACACCAGAAGTTGGCCATATCAGCGGGGTATAACTCAATTTGCCCCGATGAGCCTTTGCGCTGTACATGCTTTGAGTTCACAACGGGCAAGCCCTCTTCGGCATAAGCGGCCGCCTGCACAATCTCTTCCTTGATTTCCCGGCTGGTGCGCAGGCTGATATAGGCAGTCTTCTTTGCAGATATGGATGTAGGCATGACGGGCCTCCAGTCAGTTACCTGTGCCGGGAACAATCTCGTCCCCGGCTTGCGCTGGCACATCAGGCACCCGCGCTAAAAACTGATCAAAGTCCTGGCGCTTGCCCAATGCGGCTTCACCGCGCAGGTAGTCCAGCGTCTGGAACGAGGCCATTTTTTCAGCGGGGGCACTGGCCATCAATTGCCATGCGACCCGCAGAGCATCCTGCGCCAGCGGCGGCTGAACGCTGACGCGCACATGGCCGGGCAGACCGAACGAGGCGGTGTCGCGCAGCTTGATGCCGCAGCTGCGCAGCCGGTCCAGCGCCTGCGCCAGGCTCAAGCCTTCGGGCAGGACGGGACGCGCGCAGAAAAAATTCGAATCGCTCGGCAGGCAGGTCCAGCCCATCGACTCAAAAAGCGCGATCTGCCGCGCCTTCCAGTCGCGCAGCGTGTCCAGGCTGTTTTTGAGCCAGGCCTGCACGCCGCCATCGGTCCAGGCCTGCAGCAGCGCCACGCCATGCGCGCCGACTGGCCAGGACGCGCTGAGCTGGTCGAGCTGAAAGACTTGCGCCTGCGCGCCCGCGGGCGCAATCGCATAGGCGGCGCGCACGCCCGTCAGGCCCAGCGCCTTGTTGGGGGTCCAGAGCTGCCAGGCGGTTTGCAACTGCGATTCAGTCAGTGACAGTGCGCCGCCGAGCCGCAAGGGTTCGTAGGCGCGGTCGAGCATGAGCATGGCGTTTGCCGCGCATTCATCGGCCATTGCACCCAGCCCCGCCTGGGCGGCACCCAGCGGACTGGATGGCTCGCAGGCCCAGAGCAGTTGCGCCTGGCCGGGTTCGCTGGCCAGCGTCAGCCGGTACGCGCTGGCGGCTTGCGCATAGTCGCCGTAGCTGTGCGGCGGCAGCCACACCGCGCCACCCTCGCCTGCCGTTTGCGCCGCCAGCGCGGTGATGCGGAAAATGAATTCGCTGGCGCTGCCGGCCAGCACCACGCGCTGCGCATCGACCGCATGGAAACCGGCAAGCTGCCCGCGCAGGGCGGTATAGCTGGCGTCGGGGTACTGGCTGGCATCGGCTTGCCGGACGGCTTGCAGCGCCGCTGGGCATGGCGCGCAGGCATTGCTGTTGGTGGAAAAGTCATGCAGCGCCGCGCCGTGGCGGTCAGGTCCGCCATGGATGCGCGTGCCTTGCGGCTGAAAAGCGTTCATCATCACATCACCAATGCTACTGAAACAATAGCTATTAGCGCACACGGCACAAGCGCAAACACCACTTTTGATGCATTTTTTTGTTCCAGCGGCACGTCGCCGACCCGTGGCGCGCGCCCAGTGGCGTTCAGCGTGTAAACACCGGGCTTGCCCAGGCTGACACCGAGCGCCATGGCCATCGCCGCCATCGGCCAGCCGCTGTTGGGCGAGGGGGTCCGGGCCGCTTCACGCCGCAAGGTGCCGAACTGGATTTGCCCCGTCACGCCCATCAGCAGCCAGGCCGTGAGCCGCGCGGGCAGCCACGACAGCGCATCGTCGGCGCGCGCGGCCCATTTGCCGGCCCATTCCCAGTGCTGGCCCCGGTAGGTTCCCCGGTAGCCCCACATCGCATCGGCGGTGTTGGCAAAGCGGTACACCGCCGCGCCGGGCAGGCCCAGCAGCACGAACCAGAACATCGGCGCGATCACCGAGTCGTTGAGGTTCTCGGCCAGCGTTTCGATGGCGCTTTCGCGCACCTGGGTTTCGCTCAGGCTGGCCGTGTCGCGGCTGACCAGCCACGACAGCCGCTCGCGCCCGGCGGGCAGCGACTGCCGCAGCGCCGCCTCGACTGCGCCGACTTCGTCAACCAGCATGCGCCAGGACAGCATGGACTTGAGCAGCCACGCCATCGCGGCGAACAGCACGGCGGCCGTCAGACCGCTTTGAAGATCGGGCTGTGTGATGAACCGGGCAAGCTGCCAGAACGTCAAGACCTGCAATCCCCAGGCCAGCGCGCCAACCGCCGCCGCGCCCGCCACCCAGGCCAAGGCCCCCAGCACAAAGGCCGGCACCGGCGGGCAGCGCACGGTGATATGGCCGCAGGCCTTGAGGCAATGCCCGATCCAGACCACGGGATGAATCGCCACCGGCGGCTCGCCCCAGCGGCGGTCGATCCACAGCGCCAGCAGCAATACCACGAGCATGGCGAGCACCAAAGCCGGCGGCATATTCCATGGCGACCCCATCATCATGGCCACGTCAGGGAGCCGAAACCGGGCCAGGCGTCCCGCCGGGCTGGCCCCAATGGTCTTCAAACACCATGTCGGCCAGCGCGGCGCGGCGCGCCCACTTTTCGGCCTGCAGCATGGGTTGGTCGTAAAAAGCGTGGACAGGACCCAGGCACAGGATGGCAATCGGCTTGCTGCCCTCCGGCATCTGCAGCAGTTGCGCCAGCTGCACCGGGTCAAAAATCGACACCCAGCCCATGCCCAGCCCCTCGGCGCGGGCGGCCAGCCAGAGGTTTTGAATCGCGCAGGCGGCAGACGCCAGATCCATCTCGGGCAGCGTGCGGCGGCCAAACACATGCGCCTCGCGCCCCGGCGGCAGGGCCACGACCAGCACCTCGGCGGCATCGAGCACGCCCTGCACCTTGAGTTTCATGAACTCGTCCTCGCGCTCGCCCAGCGCTTGCGCGGTCAGCAGCCGCTCCTGCTCGACCAGCGCATGCATGCTTTCGCGCAGCGGCCGGCTGCGGATGCGGATAAAGCGCCACGGCTGCATGAAGCCGACGCTGGGCGCATGGTGGGCGGCCGACAGCAGGCGCTGCAGCAGCTCGTCAGCAACGCTGCCGCCGCTGAAGTGGCGCATGTCGCGCCGTTCGTGGATGGCGCGGTAGACCGCCTGGCGCTCGGGCAGGCTGAAGGCGTGATCTGGCTGAGACTGGCTCACAGGATCAGTCTTCAATGCCGCGCTGGGCCGGAATGCCCGCATTGAACGCATGCTTGACCTTGCTCATCTCGGTCACGGTGTCGGCCAGCTCGATGATCTCGGGCGGGCAGCGGCGGCCGGTGATGACGACATGCACATCCTTCGGGCGGCTTTTCAGCGTCAGCAGCACGTCATCGATCGGCAGCCAGCCGTAGATCAGCGGGTAGGTCAGCTCGTCGAGGACCACCATGAAGTTCTCGCCGCTCAAAATCTCGGCCCTGGCTTTTTCCCAGCCATTGCGCGCCAGCTGGGCCGAATGCTCCAGGTCCTGGCTTTTCCAGCTGAAGCCGTCGCCCAGCCCTTCAATCGCAATGCCGAGTTGCTCGAACATGCGGTGCTCGCCGAAGCGGGCACTCGGCACCTTCATGAACTGGAAGATCTTCACAGCCTTGCCATGCACATGGTGGCGGCCGTGCGCGCGCAGCGCCAAGCCAAAGGCGGCGGTGCTTTTGCCCTTGCCGTCGCCGGTGTTGACGATCACGATGCCCCGGCGTTCGCCCTCGGGCTTGTCATAGGGTTTGTGGGTGGGGGGATTTTCAATGTTCATGGGAAATTATCGCGGTTTGAAATCAGGGCTGAGCCGCACCGTCTCGCCGATGATGAGCAAGCCGGGCTGGGGACCATAGCCCGGAGCGCATGCCACCAGAGCGCTCAGTCCGGTGGCGATGACGGTCTGGCCCGCCCGGGTGCCGTCGCGCACGATGGCGGCCGGAGTATCGGGCGCCAGTCCGTGGGCGATCAGTTGATGGGCAATCTGCGCCAGACGCTGCACTCCCATGTAAAAAACCCGGGTCTGGCCGGGCCGCGCCAGCGCCTGCCAGTCGTGCGTGGCCTCGTCGTCGGCCAGATGGCCGGGCAGAAACACGCAGCTGCCCGCCAGGTCGCGATGGGTCAAGGGAATGCCCGCCGCGGCCGAGCAGCCGCTGGCCGCCGTCACCCCCGGCACCACCTCGAAGGCAATGGCCGCCGCCTGCAGGGCCTGCACCTCTTCGCCGCCGCGCCCAAACACATAGGGGTCGCCGCCCTTGAGGCGAACCACGCGCAGCCCCCGGCGAGCATGCAGGACCAGCAAGGCATGGATGCCGTCCTGCGGCACCGAGTGATCGCCCAGCGCCTTGCCGACATACACGCGCAGGGCGGCCTGCGGGATCAGCGCCAGCACCTCGGGCGTGATGAGGCGGTCGTGCACCACCACCTCGGCGCGCCCAAGCCGGTCAAGAGCGCGCAGCGTCATCAAGTCAGCCGGACCCGGACCGGCACCCACGATGGAGACAAAGCCACCGCTCTTGCCTGCTTCAAGCGTCATGGCCGCCCCCCGGTCCCTGGTGAAACACCAGATCAGCCACGGGCTGGCCGCCGACCAGATGCTGCCCGATGATGCGGTCCATGTTGGCGGACGTGACGTTGTAGTACCAGGTGCCGTCGGGCTGCACGCACATAACCGGACCGCCCTTGCAGGCGGCAAAGCAGCTGACGCGGCTGCGCTTGACGCGCATCTCGCCGTCGTGCAGCCCGGCAGCCTTGAACTTGTCGCCCAGGCTGTCGAACAAGTCCTGCGAGGCGCCGTCCTGCGTACAGCGCGGGCCGATGCAGACCAGCAGGTGGCGTTTGTAGCCGCCGATCTTCGGTTTGACCACCTCGCTCATGCCTCGGACTCCTCGGCGCTGACGGCCTCTTTTAGAGCGGCCTCTTCAGCAGGCGCGTTCAGCACGGCCTCGATGTAATCGGCCGGCAGCTGGTGGCGCAGCGCCAGCGCGGCAACCGTCTCACCTTCGGCATGGTCAAGCGCCAGGTTTTCCATCCAGCCGATCAGGCCGGTGGACAGCGAGCGGCCCGCCCTTTCGCCTTCGCGCGTGCTGCCGTCACCATGCAACTCGTACTTGTTGGCGTAGCCGCGCGGCGTCACCATCAGGCCGTGGCGCACGAAGGTGTTGCTGTTGCCGATCAGGACCGTGGTCAGCATGCCGATGTCGCACTCGCTCATCTTGTCCAGCGTGGTGAACTCGATGCGTTCGCGCCGGCGGTAGGCCGACTTGACCACCGCCACCGGCGTGTCGGGCCGGCGATGGCGCAGGAACAGCTGCTGCGCCTGCACGATCTGCTGGGTGCGCCGGCCGCTCTTGGGGTTGTACAGCGCCACCACGAAGTCGGCGGCAGCCACGGCGTCCAGGCGGCGCGCAATCACCGGCCAGGGCGTGAGCAGGTCGGACAGCGAGATCGAGCAAAAGTCGTGCGTCAGCGGCGCGCCGACCAGCGCCGCGCAGGCGTTGATGGCCGAGGCGCCCGGAACGACCTCGACCTGCACGCCGGACTCGGGCGTCCAGCCGGCCTGGAACAGCACCTCGTAGGTCGGCCCCGCCATGCCGTAGACGCCGGCATCGCCGCTGGAGATCAGCGCGACCTTCTTGCCTTCGCGGGCGCTGGCCAGCGCATGCACGGCGCGGTCCAGCTCCTCGGTCATGCCCTTGCGCACGACCTCCTTGCCTTCGAGCAAATCGGCCACCAGCTTGATGTAGGTGACATAGCCGACCACCACGTCGGCCTCGGCGATGGCCGCGCGCGCGCGCTGCGTCATGTGCTCGTGGCTGCCGGGGCCAATGCCCACCAGCATGATTTTTCCTTGCGGGCGGCTCATGAGTTGACCGCCTTTCCCACGGGCGCGGGTGAACGGGCGCAGTCAAAGGCTGCTGCCAGCACAGGGCGCAGCCAGCGCTGGAACGCCGCACCGCACACCAGGCCCATCGACGCCCAGAACGACAGCGACACCCAGGTGGTGGCCCAGATGAACTGCGCGCCGAGTTCGCGCAAAGCGGCCTGCGCCGGACCGCTGAAACCGGCCAGCGGATCGGCGCTGATGTGCGGCGCGCCGACGGCAAAAGGCAAGGCCAGCCACGCCACAGCGGCAGCCCAGCGCAGCGGACTGCGCAAGCTCGCCAATGAGGCGCAGCCCAGCACCGCACTGCCTGCGGCAAGCAGCCACCAGCCCTGGCGCGAGCCCAGGCGGGCGGCATCCATGCCTGGAATCTCGGCATGCAGGCCCAGCGACGGCCAGAAATGAAAGCTGAGCCAGCCGCCAGCGGCCACCAGCAAGCCCAGCGGCAAGGAACGGGCGGCCGTGCCGCGCCACAGGCAGACACCCATGACGGCAAACACCAGCAGCGCCATGCTGAAGGCATGCAGGACATTGGCCGTCCAGGTCCAGAAAATGCGTTCAGCACCATCGGCCGGCGCCCATTCCCCGGCCGCGCCGTGTTCATGCGCTGGCGCCACACCTTCGGCGTGGGCATGCGGCGCGGCGGCTACCGGCGCTGCCGGTGCTTCGGCCTTCTGCCCTTCGTACACCTCGGCAGCCAGAATAATCGGCACCGCCTGCCACTGCTGCACACCGGACTGGACCGTACCCACCAGCAAGGCTGCGGCCAAACCGGCCCAAATCAATCGTTGAAAAATCATGCAGGGCTCCCGGTTCAGTGGCAGGGTTTGACGGTGACGTGGCGCACGTCATGCGCGGCGTTGTGCGCCAGCGGGCTTTCGGCAAAAGCCACGCCATACAGCACGACCAGGCCCAGCGCGGCGCTGGCGGCGAGTTGCAGCAGCAGGCTGCGGGTTGCGCTGACGCCAGTCACGAGGGCGGTTGAAGATGCAGAGGATGCGTTCATGGGTTGCTCCATTTCAGGGTTAAGAAACTAAAAAAACTTACAGCGCGACAACGTGGCAGCGGGCTAGCGAAACCGTGGCGTTGCGCCCATCGACGCCCCGGAACTTGTGTTTTTCGACCAGCAGCGCCGTGGCGCCAGGCACCGGCCCCGTCGCCGATGCGGCCAGCAGGGCGGCCGCTTCGCTGACCGACGGGCTGCCGGTGTACCTGCGCACCGTCTCGGATGGATTGGGCACGGGCACGGCGGCCAGTTGCCCGGGGGTGTAGAACGTCATGGGCCAGCCGTGCAGCGCGGCCAGCGCCAGCAAACCCGGCTCGTCGGCCTTGAGGTCGATGCTGGCAGCCGCCGCCACGTCGGCCAGCCGGGCGCCGGCCAGCGCCAGCGCCTCGCCAAGGGCCTGCTGCAGCGTCGCCAGCGGCGTACCCCGGTCGCAGCCCAGGCCGACGGCGATTTTCAGGGTCGCAGCGCTCATGCGGCTTGCGGCGGGCGGTACACCACCAGGCGCTCGTTCAATTGCTGCCAGCGCTCGTCCGTCACCTCGGCATGGGTGATCCACAGCACCGCCTTGAAGTGTTTCAGGTCCACATCTTCAAAGCGCTCGAACTTGTGGATGGTCGCCGGCAGCGGCGTCGGGCGGGTCCACCAGTCGGGGCTGCCGGCTTCCTGCACCACGGCCACC
>JBDSZF010000289.1:0-3139 GCA_039925285.1 Polaromonas sp. | reverse complement strand
TACAAGGATGGACGATGTTTGCATGGGAAGGTGTCACCGAGTTCGTGGCGGTGGCAGAGACCGAGAGCTTCACGCAGGCAGCCAAACGGCTGGGCATCTCCACGGCCCAGGTCAGCCGGCAGGTCAGTGCCCTGGAGGCCCGGCTGGCAACCCAGTTGTTCCACCGGACCACACGCAAGGTCTCGGTGACGGAAGCCGGGCAGATCTACTTCCAGCATTGCCGCCAGGTGCTTGACGGCCTGGAAGAAGCCGAGCGCACCATCACCAACTTTCAGTCCACGCCACGCGGCAAGCTGAGAATCACCGCGCCGGTGAGCTACGGGGAAAAGACAATCGCGCCGCTGGTCAATGACTTCGTGCTGCGTTATCCAGAGCTCAAGGTTGAACTCAACCTGACGAACCGCACGCTGGACCTCGTCGCCGAAGGTTATGACCTGGCGGTGCGTATGGGCAGTCTTGAAAGTTCCAGCCTGATGGCAAGGCGGCTGGCCTCGAGGACCCAGTACGTCTGTGCTTCGCCCCAGTACCTGGCAAGCCGCGGGACCCCGCATTCCTTGTCGGAGCTGGAAAACCACAACTGCCTGCAGGGCAGCCAGGACCATTGGCGCTTCCAGGAAAACAGCAAGTCCAGAAGCCTCAGAATCAAGGGCAACCTCAGCTGCGGCAGCGGCTGGGCATTACTCGACGCGGCGCTGAAAGGTGTCGGCATCGTGCAGCTGCCGGACTATTACGTGCAGCCGCACCTCGAATCGGGGCAGCTGATTGCGCTGTTGGCGCAGCACCAGCAGCCCGATGAAGGCATCTGGGCGGTCTACCCGCACAATCGCCACCTGTCGCCGAAGCTGCGCTTTTTGCTTGACCATCTGATACAGGGCCTTGCGGGTACGGACCACTGACCCATTCGCGGCACGGCTCGATCACGCAGTCCGCCACAGCCATGAAGACGGGGCGGCTTCGCTGACGACAACGATTTGCATCTCGAGCCGCTCCCGCGCGCCCGCGTCCGGCGTCGAAGAACCAGAGAGCCGGGTCAGACTGGGTATTGGCCCTATGCGCCCTCGATTGTGAAACCGGAGACGTCGGCCTGCCAAGAGGTCGGGCGCCAGTGAGTCCGTCTGGAATAGAGAGGCTTCTTTTTTGCCGGCACCTGTTATTTGGCGACGCCCGCGGTCAACCAGCCGAAGAACACTCCGGCGGTGCACGTCTGATGATCGAAGACCGTCTTTTCAACCGATTTTCGTGTAACGCGATCTACGCCATGCATAACATGCCGGGCATGGACCAAGGGCATCGGGCGTTCATTGACGGTCCGGCCATGGCGTCGTCGGACGCCGGTTCACCCCGGTCAGAACCGTGCGGAGCGCTGGCCTTGGTTTGAGCCACCATCGTCATTTATGGCTCCTTGATCAGACGGTCTGCCTGTTAACGCCATCACGAGCCACCATGAGCAGGTCATCCCATCCAGGTCACTCGCCAGCGGATCTGGCGACCACGGGAATTCGATTGACTGCGCATAGTGCTGGGCACCACATAGCCGCGTGAAGTCCGGCTGGAGGCCCGGGTTAAATCCGGCGGCCGGGCCGCTCCGGACGCCATCGGCTGAAAGGCATTTTCTGGAAGACCAGGAGAATCTGACGATTTCCAGGCCATACAGCGATTGCAGCCGGTCACAGCGCTCGAAACACGCGGCAGGCGTACCGCTGCAGCCATGGAGATAGACCAGCAAAGGCCCTGCTTCATGAAACATTTGGAACAAATCCCGCATGGATTCGGCCTCATCCACATCGCTGTCGGTGGGCGACACTTTCCAGCGTGCCGCTGCGGCTTGGCGCGCGCTCCAGCGTCGCCAGCGCCTGCTGGGCCGAATCGGCTGGCAAGTTGGGCTCAAAGGCTGAGGTCCCAGCCCTGCTGCCAAGTACATGACTGATGAAAATAAGCATGGGCACGCTCCCTTTGTCTACTTTTTTCGAGATTGGGCATCTCATCAATGCGCATGGAAAACATCTTCACCAAAGACCTGGCCGGTGGCTATCCCCCAAATGAGTGACTCGCATCGTCCGTCCAAATGAAAGCCCCTTAAAACCCGACTCCAGCCCGGTCATGTGCGGGCTGGCTGGTTCCCGGGTCATACGGCGGGCCCAGAAAGGGCTAGGATGACTGTTTTTCCAATACCCACTACCTGGATTTCGTCATGCCACAAGCCCACGGTTACGCCGCCATCTCCGCCAGCAGCCCGCTGGCGCCCTTCTCGTTTGAACGACGCTCACCCGGCCAGCTTGATGTCGCGCTCGACATCCTCCACTGCGGCGTCTGCCATTCCGACCTGCACACAGCGCGCAATGAGTGGCGAAACACGGTGTACCCGTCGGTGCCCGGCCATGAAATCGTGGGCCGGGTAACGGCAGTCGGCGACCTGGTGAGCAAGTTCAAGGTCGGCGACATCGTTGGCGTGGGCTGCATGGTGGACAGCTGCCAGCATTGCGCGCCGTGCGCGGACGGCCTGGAGCAGTATTGCGACAAGGGCTTTACCGGCACCTACAACGGCCCCGAACAGGGCACAGGCGCCAACACCTACGGCGGTTATTCCAGCCATATGGTCGTGCGCGAATCCTTCGTGCTGAGCATCTCGCACGATGCATCCGACCTGGCCGCCGTGGCGCCGCTGCTGTGCGCCGGCATCACCACCTACTCGCCGCTGCGCCAGTGGCGGGTAGCCCCCGGTCACAAGGTCGGCATTGTCGGCCTGGGCGGGCTGGGCCACATGGGCGTGAAGATTGCCGCCGCCATGGGCGCGCATGTGGTGCTGTTCACCACCTCGGCCAACAAGCGCGAGGACGCGCTGCGCCTGGGCGCCAAGGAAGTCGTGGTGTCGAAAAATGCCGACGAGATGGCGGCCCATGCCGGCAGCTTCGACTTCATCCTGAACACCGTGGCCGCGCCGCACGACCTGGACGCCTTCCTGGTGCTGCTCAAGCTGGACGGCACCATGACGCTGGTGGGGGCGCCGGCCCATGCGCATCCCTCTCCCGGCGTGTTCAACCTGATCATGAAACGCCGGCGCCTGGCCGGTTCACTGATTGGCGGCATCAGGGAAACCCAGGAGATGCTGGACTTCTGTGCCGAGCATGGCATCATTTCC
>JBDSZF010000288.1:0-6613 GCA_039925285.1 Polaromonas sp. | reverse complement strand
CGGTATTCGGGCAAATAGCGGCCGGCCTGGCGCATCAGCCAGACGGGGGTGTAGTCGGTCGCCTGACGCAGGCAGGCACGCAGGAAAGTGTCGTTTTGGAGGGGTGCAAACATGGGGAGATTGTCTCAGGTGTGGGTCGGGTGATATCGCTGGCCGTCGAGCTGGTTCGGCTTTACCATGGCTGGGTGCGGTTTTTTTGACTCGAAAAGGGATCTGCCATGTATATGAATGACCAGGAATATTTTCGCAGCTGCATCGCCAAGGAGCGTCATCTGGCGCAACTGCTCGGCCATCGCCATATCGAAGAGTGTTACGAAAGCGCGGGAACGCTCTGGGACAACAACCAGGCCCTGCCGCAATGGACGCGCGACTGGCGCGCCTGCGGCCCCTTGATGACCGAATACGGCATCACCGTGACGTATGGCGATGAACCGGAGCCGGGCGGCAGTGGTTTTGCCCGCATCGGCAGCACCACGGTTCGTTTTGCCGACCATCCCAACCGGAATCGGGCGGTGATGTACGCCATTGTGAAAGAACTGATTTCTCTGCTGGAGCATGGCAAGCTGGCCAGGCCGGCGCAGCCTCTTCAGGCCGCGTAGCCGTCCGGCCGACCGGCTGTGCTGTTGTCCGTTACAGCGCCGCAAGCGCTGCGCCGGCGTCGGGGTGTTTCAGCAGCAGGCGTTCCAGTGCGTTGAGCGTGTCATAGGACTCGGCAAAGTCGGCAAACAGGGCCGCGTTGTCGGGCGCGGCGGCCTGGCCCTGCCAGTCGGCGCGAAACGCCTCGAAAATCTCGCCAAAGCTTTTCTGGCCGTCAATCAGGCGCAGGATCCTGGCGCCGTATTTGCCGGGGTTGACCATCACCGACACACCCGAATGCTGGTGCGTGAGCATGAAGGGCTGGCCTCGGTTGCTGCCAAATACCTGCGCGGCAATCTCGCCGGTCAGGGGCTCGTGGTAGAAAAACGGAATGTATTGGGCATTGCCATAAGGCGCAGTACTGCGGACGTCCGGCGTGACATACAGCGAATGCGTGATGAGGTTGCCAATCATCAGTTCGGCCATTTCGTACTGCTGGCGCAGCGGCAGTTTGCGCAGCTGCTCGCTCATGGCGGGCGGTTTTCTGCCCAGCACCATGTGCGGCAGGTAGGGCGAGCGGCCGCGCTGCACATCGCTGAAGGCCAGGTGCAGGCCATGCTGGCCGTCCAGCCAGTCAAACAGTTCGCCCACGCTGTACGAGCGGTCCTGCGAATGCAGCAGCAGGTCGTAAATGCCGGCATCGCCCAGCTTGTGGTCGTGGTGCAGCTCTTCTCCGCGCATGAACCAGTTGCTGGCCGGCAGGCTGCCCAGCAGGTCGCGGGTGTTGGCAATCTTGCGCTGGTCGTCGGCCTCCAGGGCGGTCTGATCAGCATTGACCATTCGCATCAGCGCCTGCATTTGATAGACCCCGGTGCGGCCCGTGCTGCCGTACACCATCAGCCCGATCGCGCCGTCGTCCTTGAGCACGCTGCGCAGCACCCTGAGGCCCAGGTCCGGGTCCGCCAGGTGGTGCAGCACGCCGCTGCAGTTGATGTAGTCGAACTTGCCCAGGCCGAGCGCCGGCAGGCTCATCAGGGAGTAATGCACCCAGGTGATGTTGCTCAGGCCGCGAATGCGGGCGCGTTCCTGGGCCAGCGCGATGCTGGCATGGCTCATGTCCAGATGCACGATTTCTGCATTCGTACCCTGCAACTGCTGGGCCAGGAAAATGGTGGCATCGCCGGTGCCGCCGCCGGCCACCAGCGCCCGGAAACCGTTCTTGAACGACTGCTTTCCGGCAAAACAGTAGTGGTTGATCATGGGCAGGTCTTCGAGCCAGGTCTGCAGCAGGCGCTGGCGATCGTCTTGCGGGTTGCAGGGCGGGTAGGGCATGGATTCGTACTGGCTTTTGACTTTGGGCAGGTAGTTCTGGGGCATGGATATCTCGAAAAGAAAAGGAGGCCGAAGGCGAAGGTCTTATTGTCTGCGGGCAGCCTGCCGGTGACCTTGCCGAATTCGCGCTCGAAATTCAGGTCAGGTCAAGTCAAGGCGGCGTCGCGGCTGGCGCAGCCTGCCAGCGCCAGAACGAACAGCATCAAAGCAGGGGCGGTACAAAGCCGCGCGACCCCGCATGGGCGCGGCCCGCACAGCTCAGCGCGAGGGCATGCCCGGCGGCGCGGAAGGCGATGGCAGCAGACCGCTGGACAGCAGCACCCGGTGATCAATCTTGATGCAGTGGTCCTGCACGACCAGCAAGTCCGCCGCTTCGGCCCTGGCGGCAGCGGCGGCGTTCGACACGCCAAGCTGCATCCAGACCGCCTTGGCGCCGATGGCAATGGCCGCATCGACGATGGGCGGAATGTCTTCGCTGTTTCTGAAACAGTTCACCAGGTCAATTTTTTCGTGCTGCGCGGCTTCCTGCAGCGTGGCATAGGCTTTTTCGCCCAGCACCTGGGTCGCGTTCGGATTGATCGGAATGATGCGGTAACCGGCCGCCTGCATGTAGCGCGACACATCAAAGCTGGCCCGGTGCGGCTTGGGCGACAGGCCGACCACGGCAATCGTGCGGCAATGGTTGAGGATGTAGGGAATGCGTTCGGCGCGGGCAATGGAATTCATCGTTTGGTTCCTGGTTGCAATTGCATTGAAAGGAAAAGCCGTTCCGGGGCCGGGCAGGGATTCGTCACAGCCTGGCCAGTTCGGCCCTGACATCGCTCACGGACAGGATTTCGGACAATACCACCGGCGTGCGGCCGGGCTTGTAAAACACATAGACCGGCACCCCGCTGCGCCCGAGTTCGGCCAGCGCCCTGGTCACCGCCGGATCGCGGCGCGTCCAGTCGGCGCGCAGCAGTGCCACGTTTTTGGCCGCCATGTCGGCCAGCACCTCTGCGTTGGCCAGCGTGGCTTTCTTGTTGTACTGGCAGGTCACGCACCAGGCGGCGGTGAAATCGACAAACACGCTCTGGCCTTGCGCTGCCATCTGCTCGACCCGGCCGGGCTGCCAGTCCTGCCAGCGCGCAGACGCCAGGGCCAGCGGTGAACCCACCGGTTTTGTGATGTTGGGGCCGATAGCCCATAGGCCCAAGGCACAGAGCGCTATTGATAGTGTCGCGATGACCCGGCGTGTCGTGCCGCGCAGGCTGAAGGCCCAGACCGCCAGCGCCATCAGCACCAGCAGCGCCAGCAGCGCGCCCGCGCCGTCGATGCCGCTTTGCTGGCCCAGCACCCAGACCAGCCAGGCCACGGTGGCAAACATCGGAAACGCCATCAACTGCTTGAAGGTCAGCATCCAGGCGCCGGGCCGGGGCAGGGCGCGCGCCACGGCGGGCACCGTGCTGGCCAGCAGATAAGGCACGGCCATGCCGATGCCAATCGCGCCAAACACCGCCAGCGCCTGCAGCGCAGGCAGGCCAACTGCATAACCGAGCGACGCGCCCATGAAGGGCGCGGTGCAGGGCGAGGCAATGGCCGTGGCCAGCACGCCGGATAAAAACGCATTGAGCCCCGGGTTTTTCGCCTGCAGGTTGATGACGCGGCCGGGCAGGATGCTGCCAAAGTCAAACAGGCCCGCCAGGTTCAGGCCCAGCAGCGTGAACAGCGCTGCCAGCGCCGCCACCACCACCGGGCTCTGCAGCTGAAAGCCCCAGCCGAGCTGCTCGCCCGCCGCCCGCAGTCCCAGCAGCAAGGCGCCCAGCGCCAGAAATGACAGCACCACGCCCGCGGTGTACGCCAGCCCCGACGTCAGGCGTCTGGCCTGGCTTTTCTCATTCACAAAACCGAGCACCTTGATGGCCAGCACCGGGAAAACGCAAGGCATCAAATTCAGGATCAGCCCGCCAAGCAGCGCGCCCAGCAGGGCGGCCAGCAGGCTGAGCGAAGGCTGGCCGGAGGGCGCCGGCGCAGCCGAGGCATTGGCTTTCAGCGCGGCTTCCAGCGCTGGCGACACCACTGCGGCCGCCGCCACGGCCGGCCAGTCGCCCTTGACCGGTGCGTCGATGCGGTAAGCCGCGTCGTTGTAGGCCACGACCAGCGGCAGGCGCGCCGGGCTTTCGGTGCGCTGGGCGGACAGCGGCAATTGCGCCGTCCACACCGCACCCTGCCAGGCCTGCTGCCAGGCGCCGGCAGGCTCGATGATGCTGGCGGTTTCGGGAAACAGCGCCAGCGTTTGGCCTTGCAGCGCGGCGGGCAAGCCGGCCAGCGATACCTTGAGGGTCTTGCCGCTGACTTCAAGCTGGCTGCCGCCCGTGGACAGCGGTTTGGGCGTGGCGTCAAATGCGGCCTGAAACAAGGCGCCACTCGCTGCCGTCGAGCCCTTGACCGGCAGGCTCAGCGTGAACTCGCCCTCCTGCGGAATGCATTCCTTGCGGCAGACCAGCCAGGCGGCCTTGAGCTTGATGTCGAGTTGCGTGGCGTTGAAACCGGGCGCGACGCTCAGCGGCACCGGCAGCAGCACACGGTGCTCGTAGCCGTAGTTGGCCAGCGTGCCGATCGGTATTTTTTTCGGCGTTGGCCAGGCGATGTCACCCGCCGTGATGCCGGCCGGCAACTGCCATTCGAGCATCGTCGGCAGCCCGGAGTCGCCGGAGTTTTTCCAGTAGGTGTGCCAGTCAGGCTGGTGCGCCAGCTGCAGGCCCAGCCAGACCGGCTTGCCAGCTTCGACGCCTTCGGGCGCCCAGGCCAGCAGTTCGGCGCGCACCTGCTCGGTGCTGACCACCGGGCTGTTCAGTGCTGTTTTTATAAGGCTGCTTTGGGCGGCAGCGCCTGTCGCCATGGCACAAGAAGCTATAAAAACAATAGCTGAAACAAAACGTTGGAAATTCATGATGGTAGTGTGAGCGGCGGCCCCGCCTTTAGTTCCAGCGGCGCCCGCAGGCCCGATTGTGCGTCAGCCGTTCTTGCGCCTTCAATCGCCGCCCGGCAATGCAAACACCGCCTGCAGTGTTTTCAGCTGCTTGCTGACGTTCTCGCGCCCGAACACCACCTCGATGTCGGCCACCGCCACGCCGAACAGCGGCGCCAGAAAGCGCACCATGTGGTCGGTCGCCTTGCCCGCCTTGGGCGCGGCCGTCATGCTGACCTTGAGCTGCGTGCCCTTGGATTGGTTTCTCATTATTTACTTTTTCTTCAAAATGCATAAAATGAGAAACACTATGCCAGCACCACCCCTTGCCATCTCAAACGCCATGGCCACCCGATTGGCTGCGCTGGGGCAGCAGATTCGTACCCGCCGCAAGGCACTTAGGCTCAGCGCCACGGTAGCTGCAGAGGCGGCTGGCCTGTCGCGCGTGACATTGCACCGCATGGAAAAAGGCGCCCCCGCCGTCACCATGGCGGCCTACCTGAACGTCATGGCAGCGCTGGGGCTGGACTTCAGCCTGAGCCTGCCAGCCGATCAAGCCGCCGCCGCGCCTGCCACCGATCACACCGGCTGGCTCCCGGCGCGGGTGCGCCTGGGTGACTACCCGCAACTCAAACAACTTGCCTGGCAAGTGCATGGCATTGATGAGCTGACACCGGCAGAGGCGCTCAGCATTTATGAGCGCAACTGGCGCCATCTCGACACCTCAAAGCTGCAGCCGCATGAGCAGCAACTGGTCGATGCCTTGCGTCTGGCCCTGACATGAGCGCCCGCCATGTTTGAACGACCGCACAACCAGCGCATTGCACAGGTGCTGCGCGCGCTCAATGCGCCGTTGCTGCGTGAAAACCATTGTCTGTTTGGCGGGGGGACGGCCATCGCGCTGCGGTATGGCGAATACCGTGAGTCGGTTGACATGGACTTTCTGCTATCAAGCCTTGCCAGCTATCGCAACCTGCGTCAGTTGTTGACCAACCCCGGCGGTATTGCCGGCATTGTTCATGCCCAGGCGACACCCCTGGAGCAAGTCAAGGAGGTGCGGGCCGATCAGTACGGCATTCGCACCCTGCTGCGTGTGGCTGGCCAGCCCATCAAGTTCGAGATTGTTCTGGAGGGCCGCATCCAACTGGCGGCGCCGACGGTGAAAGATGAAGTCTGCGGTGTCGCAACGTTGAGCCCCCTGGACATGGCCACCAGCAAACTGCTGGCCAATTCAGACCGCTGGAGCGACGACGGCGTGTTCAACCGCGACGTGATTGACCTGGCCATGATGAAACCGTCACTGGCACTGCTTCGTCAGGCACTGCTGAAAGCGCACGGCGCTTATGGCCAGGCCATTCGTCAGGACCTTGACAAGGCCCTGCTGCGGCTGCAAACCCGGCAGGGGTGGCTGGAGCGCTGCATGCAGGCCATGGCCATGGTGGAGCCCAAGGCCGTGGTGTGGCAGCGGCTTCGGGCGCTGCGCAGGAGTTGACGAGAAATTCAATCAAATTGGCCTCTGGCGCAATAAAGACGTGCACAAGAAGCTATCAATAAAGTAGTGATTTACGGAGCTGGCGGCAAAAACGCGGCCGGCAGTTTTTTCGGCGCCCGGATGCGCAGCTGCTTGTTGACGTTCTCGCGCCCGAACACCACCTCGATGTCGGCCATCGCCACGCCGAACAGCGGCGCCAGAAAGCGCACCATGTGGTCAGTCGCCTTGCCACCCACCGGCGCGGCCGTCACGCTGACCTTGAG
>JBDSZF010000287.1:0-8052 GCA_039925285.1 Polaromonas sp. | reverse complement strand
GCCCGTGCTGAGTTCGCCGACCACGCCCGAGCCCACCGAATGGGGATTGCGCCCGGTGAGCAGCGATGCCCGCGTGGGAGAGCACATTGCCGTGGTGTGAAAGCGGTTATAGCGAAGGCCCCGCTGCGCCAGTTGGTCGAGTGTCGGCGTGGGAATCAGTCCGCCAAAGGTGCCGGCGGCGCCGAAACCAACGTCGTCCAGCAACACCACCACCACGTTGGGGGCGCCTGCCGGAGCCTGCGTCATTTGCAGCTTGGGCGGCACCGACTCCTTGAAGGTTCGCCCGATGACGGCGCTCGACTTGGGCGTTGGCATGGGCAGGACAAGACCGGCTGCAGGCAGTGAGGCATTTTCCTGCGCCAGGGCTTGCATGGGCATTGCAAGTGCGAGCATTTTCAGAATGCCCGCTGCCAGTGTCGCCATCATCACGCCATGTCTCATTTTGAATCCCTTGATGGGCGAAAACATACGTGGTTTTGCCCCTGATTTTTTAAGTTAACTGCATGAGACTGGTTTGTACTGCGCGGCGCCAACCAGCGACGCCCGTCCTTTGAGTCCCATGGGTTCCTTCGGTGAAGGTGTCGGTACGCTGCATTGTGGGTAGCCGCACCCGGCCTCCATCGTCCAAAAAGACTAGCCAGGCGCCGGCCTTGCGTGCGGCGTCCCAGACTCAGGGGTAAACCCGAATCGGTCATCTAGGGTTTTCCCGTGGGCCGCCGCTTTGTCGTCCTTTCGGACGATGACTTATTGCCCCCAGTGCGAAGAATCGCCCCTACAGCGCGCCAGCAGACAGCGGCGCCGCATCACGATTCCAAGGAGACAAATTGTGCGAACCCCAGTCGGCATAGCAATGGCAGTCCTGATGGCCCTGGGCGCAGCCCAGGCCTTCGCCCCGCGCGAAACCCCACCCCTGGCCGCCACCCGGCTGGCGGTGGAGCGCATGCACCTGAACACCCTGGCGGCCTCGAAAGCCGGCCTCGTCACCGGCGGCGAGCTGGGCGCCTTGCTGGTCTCCACCGACCAGGGCAAGGACTGGAAGCGCGCCAAGGTGTCGGCCGATCGGCAGGCTTTGATCAACCAGATCAGCTTTGCGCCCGATGGCCTGCACGGCATGGCCGTCGGCCACGAAGGCTGGATCCTGCGCACCAGCGACGGCGGTCTGAGCTGGCAGGAAGTCGCTTTTGACGAGAAAAACGGCGAGCCTCTGATGAGCGTGGCCTACTTGCCTTCGGGCGCCTGGATCGCGGTGGGCGCTTTTGGCCGGGCGCTGCGCTCGGACGCCCAGGGCGAGCACTGGGCGCCGCTGACGCTGCCAGCCTCAGTCGAAGACAAGCACCTGAACCGCATCGTCGGTTCAGCCGATGGCCAGTGCTGGCTGATCGTCGGCGAGCGCGGCCTGGTGCTGCGCTCAAGCGACGCCGGCCAGACCTGGAGCGTGGTCGAGCCCTTCTACAACGGCTCCCTGTACAACGCCATTGCCCTGCCCGACGGCGGCTGGCTGGCCTACGGCATGCGCGGCAATATTTTCCGCAGCGCCGGCGGCGATGCCCCATGGAGCCGCTCCGACATGCCGGTTCATGCCTCCTTTTTCGGCCATGCAGTGACTGCTGACGGCCGGCTGATACTGGTTGGCCAGGGCAGCGTGATCGCCATCAGCACCGATGGCGGCAGCCATTTCAGCCTCAGCCGCGCCCAAGGCCGCGCCAGTCTGACCGACCTGCTGCTGCAACCCGGCGGCCAGGGCTGGCTGACCAGCGATGCCGGCCTGCAAGCTTTTCCGTCCGCGCCCCAGGCCGGCCCAACCCCCTCCTCCGGAGTCGCCCAATGAACACGCCCCAGCCCGCGTCCCGCACCGAAGCGGTGATCGCCCGCATCGCTCATACCCTGATTACCTGGCGCAACACGATTGCAGTGGTCACCACCCTGATCACCCTGGTGCTGGGCGCTTCGGCGCTGCGCACCCATCTGGATGCCGGCTTCAACAAACTGATTCCGCTGCGCCATGAGTACATGACGGCCTTCCTGCAGCATGCCAGCACTTTCTCGGGCGCCAACCGGGTGCTGATCAACGTGCGCTGGAAAGGCCAGGGCGACATCTACAACGAGGAGTTCCTGAACACCCTGCGCAGCGTCACCGACGAGGTCTTCTTCACGCCCGGCGTCAACCGGGGTCAGGTCTATTCGCTGTTCACGCCGAATGTGAAGTACATCGAAATCACCGAAGACGGTTTTGTCGGCGAGGTCATCATTCCATCGCGCTTCAGCCCGAACGCCGAAGGACTGGCGCATGTGCGCTCCAATGTGGCCAAATCCGGCCAGATCGGCCGGCTGGTCAGCAATGACCTGAGATCGGCCATGGTGCGGGCCGACCTGCTGGAAATCGACCCGCAGACCGGCAAACGGCTCGACTACAGCGAAGTGGCGAAAAAGCTGGAAACCATTCGCACCCAGTTCGCCAACCAGGACATCGAGATCAACATCGTCGGTTTTGCCAAGGTGCTGGGCGACGTGATGGACGGCCTGATCACCGTCATCAGCTTTTTCGGACTGGCCTTCGTCATCACCGCCGTTCTGCTGTGGCTGTATTCGCGCTCGGTCAACCTGACGGCGCTGGCGCTGGTGGTGGCGCTGCTGCCGGTGATCTGGCTGCTGGGCCTGCTGGCGCTGGGCGGCTACGGCATAGACCCGATGTCCATCCTGGTGCCCTTCCTGGTGTTTTCGATTGGCGTGTCGCACGCGGTGCAGATGACCAATGCCTGGAAGCAGGACGTGCGCGCCGGCCTGAGCTCCGAACAGGCCGCAGAAAGCGCTTTTCGCAAGCTGGCCGTTCCCGGCACCGTGGCGCTGCTGACCAACGCGCTGGGCTTCATGGTCATCATGCTGATCGACATCCCCATCGTTCACGAGCTGGGCCTGACCGCCTGCCTGGGCGTTCTCCTGATGATCATCACCAACAAGATGATGCTGCCGGTGATTTTGTCGCGCCTGCGGTTAGAGCCCAAGGCGCTGGGCCGGCCCGACGGCATTAGCGGCCTGCATGGCCGCTGGTGGGCGCTCTCGGTGCTGGCGCAGCCGCGCCCGGCGCTGCTGACGCTGGCCGTCTCGCTGGTGTTGCTGGCCGGCGGCACCGTGATGTCGCGCCATCTGCTGACCGGCGACATCGGCGCCGGCGCGCCCGAGCTGCGCGCCGAGTCGCGCTACAACCGCGACAACGACCGCATCATTCACGACTACTCGGTCGGCATGGATGTGCTGTCGGTGTATGCCGAAGCCAGCGATCTCGATGAAGCCTGCCTGAACTGGCCGGTGATGAACGCGGTTGAACGCTTTGACCTGGCGATGCGCGGCGTTGACGGCGTGCGCTCGGTCACCACCGTGGCGGGCCTGGCCAAGCTGGCCGCCAGCGGCAACAACGAGGGTAATCCGCGCTGGGCCGCGCTGCAGCGCACCGAAGCGGCGCTGCGCACCGGATCCAAAGCGGCCAATCCGGAGCTCGGCCTGAACTCCGAGGCCTGCAAGATCCTCCACCTGCAGCTGTTCCTGAAGGACCATGAAGGCGCCACGCTCAAGCATGTGGTGGGCGAGGTGCAGAAGTTCATCGATGCCGACAAGACGCCCAAGCTGAAATTCCGCCTGGCCGGCGGCAATGCCGGCGTGGCAGCGGCCACCAACGACGCGGTCGAGCATGCCGAAGTGCAGATGCTGGCGTCTATCTTCGGCGCCATCACGCTGCTGTGCTGGCTGACGTTCCGCAGCTGGCGCGCGGTGCTGTGCATCATCGTGCCGCTGACGCTGGTGTCCATCCTGTGCAATGCGCTGATGGCGATGCTGGGCATAGGCCTGAAAGTGGCGACGCTGCCGGTGATCGCCATGGGCGTGGGCGTCGGCGTGGACTACGGCATCTACCTGTTTGAGAGCCTGCAGCATGAGATCGAGCACAACGGCAAGTCGCTGCGCGAAGCCTTCTACGAGGCGCTGCGCCAGCGCGGCACGGCGGCCGTGTTCACCGGCGTCACCATGTCGATCGGCGTGGGCACCTGGGCCTTCTCGGCGCTGAAGTTCCAGGCCGACATGGGCATCTTGCTGGCCTTCATGTTCCTGGTCAACATGCTGGGTGCGGTGTTCCTGCTGCCGGCCATGGCCTGCTGGCTGGGTGTCGGGGCCGCTAGAGCAGAATCGCCCTGACTGGCAACAGCCCGCACTCCCCCATGTACCTCGTATTTGTTTCCTTGAAGTTCTTGCTGGTCAGGGTGATTCCGCTCTAAGCAAAAAGTCTGAACCGCAAGGAAACCAGATCTCATGCTTGATCTCATCATGCGCAGCCGCAGTCAGCTGGCACTTGCCGCCGTCTTTGCCATGATGTCGCTGGCCGGCCCGACGGCGGCACAGGAAGCGCCCGCGGACCCGGCACTGGACACGCTGATTCGCGAGGCGATGCTGTATGCCTACCCCTACCAGGAATTCATGAAATTGCGCCATGCAGCGCTCCATGACAAGGATGGGCCGACCTACACGACGCTGAACAACTTTCGTCATGCCCGCCACCTGGCAACGCCCAAGGACCGCTGGGCCAATGCCCCCATCAACGACACCTTCTACTCCACCAACTGGCTTGACGTAGGCACCTCGCCTGTGATCCTGTCGGTGCCTGACACGGCCGGGCGCTACTACGTCATCGCGATGGTGGGCGCCGACCTCAACACCTTCGGCTACGTCGGCAGCCGCCTCAGTGGCACGACCGCCAGACGCATTGCCATCGTGGCGCCTGACTGGAAGGGCAAGCTGCCGCAGGTGGATCAAATCATTCGCGCCCCCACCCGCGACATCTATTTCAACATGCGCGTGCTGGTCGATGGACCCAATGACTTGACGCGCGCTCACGCCGTGCAGGACGCCTTCAGGACCGTTCCATCCGATGCCAGCGCAGGCCAGAGCGAGCCCAGGATGGAGCCCAAGGCCGGCGACTGGGGCCACTTTGTTGACGTGGCCAACGAATCGCTCGTGCGCAACCCGCCGCCGGCCAGTGAAACCGCCCTGCTGCAGCGATTCGACCAGGTGGGCATCTGCGGCCAGGGCTGCTCATGGGCCGGCCTGACGCCGCAGGTGCAGGCGCGCTGGCAGGCATTGGCGCCTCAAATTGAAAAAGGGCTGAAAAGCGCGCTCAATGTGGATAACCGCGCTGCCATGCAAAACCGGCGCAATGGCTGGCTGCCTTACCGGCTGCCGAAAAGCTTCGGCAACAACTACGCGCTGCGCGCCGGATCTGCGGCCATGTCCGGCGGCATTCTGGGCCTGGAAGCGGACGAGGCCATCTACTTCTTCGCCAGCGTCGATGGCAAAAACGAGGCGCTGGGCGACGGCGCGCGCTACAAGCTTCATGTGCCGCAGGGCCGGTTGCCGGCCGATGCGTTCTGGTCAATCAGCCTGTACGAGTTCGTGCCGGGCGGCCAGTACCTGGTCGACAACCCGATCAACCGCTACTCCATCGGCGACCGCACGCGCGGCCTGAAGTTCAACGCCGACGGCAGCCTTGACCTGTGGATAGGCCCCACCGACCCCGGCCCCGACAAGCGCGCCAACTGGCTGCCCAGCCCGGCGACCAACAAGTTCTACGTGTTTGCGCGCCTCTATCAGCCCTGGCCCGTGGTGATGGACCCGTCATGGGCACCCGAGCCCGTCGAAAAGCTAGCACCCTGAGTGCGCCGCTTGCAAGCAGCAGAAAAAACCATCATGAACAAACATCCGACAAGGGCACGCCGTCTGACACGCCTGTGCCTGGCCATCGCCACGCTGAGCTTCGCCTTTGGCGCCAGCGCGCACGACGAGGAAAAGCCCGGCGGGCCGCCCAATCCCGCACTGGCTGCGGCACGCGCGCAGGTGTACAAGGACAACCCCCAGCTGGTCAAGTCCATCATGCTGGGCGGCGGCTTCGGCACCGAGCTCTCCTTTGCCATCGCCAACCACATGTACAGCCGCACCAACGCGGCAGCCATCGCCGACGCGCGCGCAAAGCTCAAGATCGAGGCGCTGGCCCCGCGCACCTGGCTGCTGCGCTTTCCGATCGTCAACGTCGTCGTGTTCGAGACCGATGCCGGCCTGGTGCTGATCGACAGCGGCTACGCGCCGGCCGGACCGGCGCTGGTGGACGCGCTGAAGCAGATCAGCAAAAAGCCCGTGCACACCGTCGTGTTCACCCACTTCCACGCCGACCACGCCTTCGGCGCCTGGGCGCTGCTCGCGGCCGGCATGAAGCCCCAAATCGTGACCGAGGAGCGATTCGTACAGCAGATGCAAGAAGACATGCGCACGCATGGCGTGATTGCCCGCAACAACCAGCAAGCCCTCGCCGACGTGCCGCGAAGCTGGGACGATGCCGTGCGGCCCACGGTGACTTTCCACAACCAGACGACGCTCAACATAGGCGGCGAGGACTTCGTGCTGACCCATGCGCGCGGCGAGACCGAAGACCAGATATGGGTCTCCGTTCCCGGCCGCAAGGTCGTGGTCGCGGCCGATTATTTCCAGGGCTTCCTGCCCAACGCCGGCAACGGCAAACGGCGCCAGCGCTACCCTGAAGAGTGGGCCCAGGCCCTGCTCGACATGGCGGCGCTCAAGCCCGCGCTGCTGCTACCCATGCACGGCCCGGCCATCACCCATCCAGCCGAGATCAAGGATCGCCTGACCGCCCAGGCTGGAATGCTGAACAGCATTTCCCGGCAGGTGGTGGACGGCCTGAACGTCGGCGTGCGGCGCGACCTGGTCATAGACCGCGTGGCCCTGCCGCCCGAACTCGCCAAGAGCGCCGATGCGCGGCCGCTCTATGTGAGCGCCAAGGATATAGGGCGCATGGTCGTCAAGGAGCACAGCGGCTGGTGGGACGACATTCCCTCGCACTGGGACCCGGCACCCGTCGCTGCCGAAGCGCGCGAAATCGCGGCATTGGCCGGCGGCGCGCCCAGGCTCATCCAGCGCGCACTGGCACTGGCCGACACCGACCCGGCACTGGCCTCGCACCTGGCCGACTGGGCCTGGCTTGCCGACGAGCAGGACGAAGGCGTGGTGCAAGGCGCGCTCAAGGTCTACACCAAACGCGTCGCGCAAGCCCTGCCGACCCAGGAGGCGCTGGTCTACGCCGAGCACATGGCGCGATTGCAGCTCAAACTCAACGATTTCAAAAAGTCCCAGTGAAGCCTCTTGAACAACTCCTGCTCGAACGCGAGCTGCACCTGGTCCTGGTCCGCTACGCCCGCCTCTGCGACGAGCGCGACTGGAGCCTGATCGATCAGGTGTTCAGCGCTGACGCCAGCGCCAGCTACGGCGGCCGCGCTCTGCCCGACCGCGCCGCCATCCTGGCCATGCTGCGCAACAACCTGGGCGGCTGCGGGCCGACCCAGCACCTGCTGGGCAATCTGGAGGTCGAAGTCACCGGCGACGCGGTGACCAGCCGCATCGAAGTGCGCGCCAGCCACCGGGGCACGGGCGACCAGCAAGACCAGACCTACGACTGCATGGGCCACTACCAGGACCGCTGGACGCGCACTGCCCAAGGCTGGCGCATCGCGCACCGCGCCATGGTGGTGGCATTGGAATTCGGCAGCCGCCGGGTGCTCGGCCCCGAGCGCTAAGCGGTATTCGGGAGGCGGGCGGCTTCACGCCCGGTTTTCAAGCCAAAACAGCCTTCTGCGATTATCCAGCTGGCGTAACCAGCTATCAAAAAGTGAGTCGAGCGCGGCGATACACGCCCCCGGCGCGTCATCGCGAGCGCAGCGTGGCGATCCATCATCCTAGAAAAAGCAGTTGGCGGAGCACCGAAACCCCTAATACCAATCCCGAGGGCTATGTCACCGTTAGTTGTGGATATTCAGCCCACCATAGGGGAAAAAATCATCGCTCCTCCTATGGAGTCGGAGATTTCCACATTTAACGGTGACATAGCCATCCCGAGAGATAAAGAACCAAAGCCTGCCTTCGAGTAACCGTTCAGTCCCCCCCCCCCTCTATTTTTCATCACTTCGCAGCTGAATTCACTGTAAAAGCCCCACAATCACGGCC
>JBDSZF010000286.1:0-4913 GCA_039925285.1 Polaromonas sp. | reverse complement strand
GTCGCCAGGTAATACACGCGATCGGATCCCGGTAATAGCGCAGCGCCCAGCGTCGCATAGTCTTGTGCCTGTGTGGCGTCAAGGCTGACGTAGTTCAGCCGCTCCAGGAAGCTCTGCCAGGTGGTTTCGCTGAAAGCCTTGTGCTCAATGAATCCGGGCACTTTTTCCTGGATAAAGGCCAGAAACCCGGTTCGGTCCCAGGGCTGGCGCCCCAAGGCATGGATACGGCTCTGCGCCGGCAGGTTGTTGTGCAGGTGCGCCATGTAGAGCGCTGGAAGCAGCTTGCGCAACGAGAGGTCGCCTGCACCGCCAAAGATCACCAGATCGAGCGGGGTAGCAAGGGTTGGGTTAGGGATTGGCATCACGGTATTTCTAATTTAGTTACTTCAGTTTTGAAAATTTTAACGTAATAAAGTTACATGGTGGTTTCATTTTTACCCACTCATTCCACTAAATGGCAGACGGAGCCAGGTTGAGTACTCACTTCGCAGGGCTCGGAAGGCCGGAATAACGACGAGGCGCTGTCCGGCCGTTTCACTATTTACTTGCCTGGCGCCTCCAGCAGGCCGCGCAAAAAACACTCGCCTGGGCTTATGGTCTCGGCCACAGTGACTGTTTTTGCTTCCTGCACGGGTGATCAGTCGATGGCTTTGAGGAACAGGTCGCGGTCTGGCGCAAAGTTGGCATGCAGCGGCAGTAAAGCGCCGCCGAGCGCCCGTGCATCCGGGCCAATGCTGCCTTCCACCACCGTCGCTCGCCACAGGCCTTCCCAGTTGTAGCTTTCCAGGGCCGTGCGGGTCTGGCTTATCAGCCGCTGCAACAGCGGTCTGCAAAATGAGCCATCCAGGACGATGGCATCCAGATCAAGGAATGCAGTACCGCTCACAATGCAGTGCGCCAGCGCATTGGCAGCAGTCGTGATCCAGGCAGTTGTTTCCTGGTCGAAGGGGGGCTGCATCGCCCGCTCGTCATATGCGGCGGTGGTGTCGAATCCCCGGGCCTTGAAACGCTGCTCCAGTTCCCAAAGCGAAGCCTGGTGAACCAGCTGCTCGGGTTTGGTTTCTCCCGGCCGGGCTACATTCAGCGGCACGGACGCGACGGCGCCGGCGTTGCCATGCAGGCCACCGTGCAGATGAGAATTGATCACCAGCCCGCCGCCGACAAACGTGTCCACGAACAGGTAAAGAAAACATTTCAGGTCGCGGCCCCGCCCGGCAACCAGCTCGGCCACGCAGGCGGCCGACGTGTCCTTGGCAAAGTTCACCGGAAGATCCGTCATGCCTTGCACTTCGGCCTTCAGGTCAATCTGGTTCCAGATGTCCGATTGCGCATCCGGCAGTCCCAGCAGCCTGTGCCAGCCGCCGATCTGAAACGGTGCGGCAATGCCCACGCCGACCAGCCTGGGGTTCAAGTCGCCGAGTTCCTCGCGCAAGGCATTCGTGTGTTCGCCCAGCGCCGGAAGCAAGACTTTGGCATCCGGGAAAGCATAGGCCAGTGACTTGCGCTGGCGCACCCTGCCGGTGAAGTCCACCAGCAGCCAGTCGGTGGTGCGCCGCCCGATCTTGATGCCGATGGAAAAGGCGCCGTCCGGATTCAGGGCCAGAGGCACCGACGGCTGGCCAATGCGGCCGCGCACCGGCTCATGGCGAATCAGCAGTCCGTCTTCATCAAGCCGGGTGGTGATCAGGCCAATGGTCTGCGCCGTCAGACCGGTCAGGCGAGCCAGATCAGCTTTGGGCAGGCTGCCGTTTTGGCGAATCGCCTGGAGCACGACCCGTTCATTGAACTGGCGCATGCCCACATGGTTGGAGCCGCGCGGGCGCAGCATGGTGGGAGCCGGGTTTTTCATCATGGTCGCAGAGTTTCGCCGATAACCCCTTTGCGCAAGATGAAATTGCCAAAAGGTTGCAGCTCGCCAGTCACCACGATGGCGCAGACCCTTTGCACACGGTCGTAAAACGCATAGCGCTCCACCGGCTCGGCCTGCTGGTGGGGCAGCAGGCTGTCCTTGAGCAAGTCCAGCACCTCACGCTGCAAGGCTGACAGATAGGGCGGCGCCGTGTCGGACACCTGCATGAAGGCCACCGGATGCGTGACATCGGCTGCCAGCGGCAGCAGCGCGATGATCGCCTTGACCACCTGCGCCATGCCGGCGCCCGGCAGCCGGATGACCGGCTTGCCTGCGCCCAGGCTCAGGGCCGTGAAGTTGGCATCAGCCAGCAGCAGCGCCTCGTCATGGCCCATTTCCATCAGCAGCTTGAGCAGCTCGGGCGTGATCAGGGGGTCGATGCCCTTAAGCATGGGCCTCCTCCGGTAATTCGCTGGCCGACTTGGCGCCGGTCATCACCGCCACCGTGTCACTCATGCTGATGTATTTCGGGTTGACCACGGCGGCGCGCTTGCCCAGGCGGGCAATGTGGATGCGGTCGGCGATCTCGAACACATGCGGCATGTTGTGCGAGATCAGCACCACCGGCAGGCCCTTGTCGCGCACGCGGCGGATCAGTTCCAGCACCATGTTGCCTTCCTTCACGCCCAGCGCTGCGGTCGGCTCGTCCATGATGACGACATGCTGCGCAAAGGCAGCTGCGCGCGCCACGGCCACGCACTGGCGCTGGCCGCCCGACAGCGTTTCCACCGCCTGCGTCATGGAGCGGATGCCGACCTTCAGGTCGTTCATGCGAGAGATGCTTTCTTCGAGCATTTTTTTCTTGTCCAGCAGTTGCAGGAATTGCGCCAGCCAGCCCGGGCGGCACAGTTCGCGGCCCAGGAACAGGTTTTCGGCAATCGTCATGGCCGGCGCCACGGCCAGGTCCTGGTACACGGTTTCAATGCCGGATTTGCGCGCATCCATCGGACTCTTGAAGTGAATCGGCTGGCCGTCCAGAAAAATTTCGCCTTCATCGGGAATTGTCGCCCCCGACAGGCACTTGATCAGCGAGGATTTGCCGGCGCCGTTGTCGCCGATCACCGCCAGGATTTCGCCGGCCCGAAGTTCGAAGTCGGCGCCATCGAGCGCGGTGACCTGGCCGTAGCGTTTGACCAGGCCCTTGGCCTGCATCACGATTTGAGTTTGAGTGCTCATTAACGTACTCCCTTGCGAGACATCTGGTCAGTGGTGACGGCAAGAATCACCAGAATGCCGGTCACCAGAACCTGGTAAACCGAAGAGACGCCCATCAGCGTCAAGCCATTGCGAAATACACCCACGATCAAGGCACCCACCAGCGTGCCCAGCAGCATGCCGCGCCCGCCAAACAGGCTGGTGCCGCCCAGCACCACGGCGGTGATGGCGTCCAGGTTTTCGGTCTGGCCGGCATTCGGGTCGCCGGCACCCGTGCGGGCAACGGACAGCAGCGAGGCAATGCCATAAAACAGGCCAGCCAGCACATACACGCCCAGCAGCACCCGGTCGGTCGGGATGCCGGTCAGGCGGGTCGCTTCGGGGCTGTTGCCCACGGCATAGATATGGCGGCCGGGGGCTGTTTCGCGCAGCCAGAGCCAGGTCACCAGGTAAAGGGCCAGCATCAGCACCACGCCATAACCGATCGAGGTATTGCCGATCGCGAAGGTGTTGCCCAGGAAGGTCATGCCGGCCGGAATATCGGTCACGGTCTGCGACTGGGAGTACAGCTGCGTGATGGCAAAGGCGATGTTCAGCGTGCCCAGCGTCACGATGAAGGGCGGCAGCTTGATGCGCGTCACCAGCAGGCCGTTGATCAGGCCAAACAGCATGGTCACCGCCATGCCGCAGGCAATCGCCACGGGTGTGGGAAGGCCAAAATCGGCCGACAGCTTGGTCATCACGATGCCGCCCAGTGCCATGACCATGCCGCAGGACAGGTCAATACCGGCAGTCAGGATGATCAGCGTCTGCCCGATGGCAATCACGCCCACCACCATGACCTGTTGCAGGATCAGCGAGAAATTCTGGGGCGTTAAAAATCGCTCGTTCTGGGTCGCGAAGAAAACGCAGGCCAGCAGCAAGGCAATAAAGGGCCCCAGTTTCGCAATGGAAGGTAATTTTGAAGTGTTCATGTCGTGGCATGGCTTGTGAGGGTAAGGGTCCGCAAGGGAACCAACGCAAGCCCCGGTTTTACGGGGGCCTGCACGTTACCGTTACCCGTCAGTTGACGCGCAACAGGCTCGATGGGCTGATCGTCGCAGTCCTGAAAAAAGTTAGAACAGGTGGCTCACGCCCATGGCGTAGAGGCTGGTATTGAGGCGCGGCAGGACCGGGTAGCTGGTCCGGGTGGCGTGGTAGCCGGCGTACAAGGACGTACGCTTGGACAGCGCGTACTGGGCCGCCAGGCTGATGCCCTTGCGCTTGATGTCGCCGGCGGCGGCATTGTCGGTTGAGCCAGCGAAACCACCCGATATGGCCACGGCGCCCGGCAACGGCACGGTTGCGCCCAGCGTCCAGTCACGGGTCGCCTTGTCATCCTGGGATTGGCGCCCCACGCTGGCCTGCAGCGTGGCCATGCCAAAGTCGTAAGTGGCATTCAAAAGGGTGAATTTTTTCGTCGGGACCGAGCCATCAACGCGTTCGGTCTGATGGCCCAGGCCGACAAGCAGCGGACCGCCCGCGTATTTGACATTCAGGGCGGCCACCCTGCCGGCATTCACCGTGGCGGTCTTGTTTTCGCCCAGGCTGTAGCTGGCTGCGCCGCTGAAGCCGTTCAAATCAGGCGTGAAATAGATCGCGGAATTGCGCGGGTTGTAGCTATAGCCGCCAATGGCTCCACCATAAAAAACACCGCTGTTCGGCGACAGTCCCGAGTCCCAGGCCGCGTTGGACGCGCCTTTCATCTCGTCGAAGGCCGACCAGACCTTGCCCAGCCGCACCTCGCCAAAACCGCCCGACAAGCCCACATAGGCATTGCGGCTGAACATCTGGTTAAGCTTGGCCTGGC
>JBDSZF010000285.1:0-4017 GCA_039925285.1 Polaromonas sp. | reverse complement strand
TGAGGCGCTGGTGCAGACATTCCAGGGTGCGCCTACGCGCCCTCGGTTTGCTTGACGCCTCTTGATGCGGGGCTTACCCCTCCTGAGTAGTTACCCTTCAAGAAAGGATGCGCCCGCCGTCACTCTCAATCGGCATGCGCTACCCAGCTGACCAGCATCACCAGCCCGATGCCAATGGCCAGCCAGGCAATCTGCGCGGCCGTCTGCTGCATGCTGGCGCGTTTTTGCAGTTGCGGAATCAGGTCGGCCAGCGCGACATAGATGAAGCTGCTCGCGGCAATGATCAGAAAGAAGGGCAAATAGCCATAGAGCTGGTCCACCAAGGCATAACCGATCATGCCGCCCAGGGCCGTCACGGCGCCGGCCAGCGATACCTTGATGAGCGCAATACGCCGGTTGTTCGAGCCTTGGCGCAACACGATCAGGTCGCCCATGTGGTGCGGTACTTCATGAACCAGCACGGCCAGGGCGGCGACAAAGCCCAGGCGCATGTCGGCCATGAAGGCGGAGGCAATCAGGATACCGTCGCCAAAGGCATGGACACTGTCACCGGCCAGTATTGCCCAGCCACCTGATTTTTGGCCATGGCTGTGGTCATGGCTGTGATCGTGATGATCGTGGCCGGCGTCAGGGCTTTCGCGCTCTGCGGCGTGGTGCTCATGTCCGTGGTGCCACAGTTCGGCTTTGTCGAGCAAAAAGAAAAACACCAGCCCGACCAGCAAGGTGGCAAACAGGTCGTGGGCGCTGGCCTGGCTTTCAAACGCCTCGGGCAACAAATGCATGAAGGCCGTGCCCAGCAGTGCGCCAGCGGCCAGGCTGAGCATGTGCTGGGTGTAGCGGGCCAGCGCGCCAAAGCTGAGTAATGCCGCCAGCCATACGCTGCCAATGCCGGCAGCCATTGTTCCCAACAAAATTGCTATCAAAACCATAGCTTTCGCACCCGTCCTGTTAGGGCTAGCGCCCTGAATGATTAATAAATGTCAAAAACCCCGGTTGCGGCATGAGACCGAAGACCGGGGGATCCTTATATTATCCAGCGTGTCAAGGCCAGGGACTGAACATCGGCCCCATCGCAGTCAAGCGGCGGGCGGTGCCGGCAACAGCGAAACCCGTTGAGGACGGGTTGATGCAGACGGTGAGAGCCAGCGATGAAGCGTAAGTTCTTGCCCGGCCTCAATGCGCCTGTTCCCAATTGGGTCCAAAGCCGATTTCAGCCAGCAATGGCACCTTGAGTTCGGCCACACCCGCCATGAGGCGCGGGATCTCAAGCCTGACCCATTCGACTTCGGCCTCGGGCACCTCGAAAACCAGCTCATCGTGCACCTGCATGATCATTTGGGTCTGGCGTTTTTCGGCATCCAGCACCTGTTGCACCTTGTTCATGCTGAGCTTGATCAGGTCGGCGGCGGTGCCCTGCATGGGTGCGTTGATGGCGGCGCGCTCGGCACCGGAACGGCGCGGGCCGTTGGGCGAATTGATCTCAGGCAGGTACAAACGCCGGCCGAAGACGGTTTCAACATAGCCTTTGCTTTTGGCCGACAGGCGGGTCTCGTCCATGTAATTCTTCACGCCGGGATAGCGCTGGAAATAGCGGTCGATGTAGGCGGCGGCGGCCTTGGTCTCGATCCCCAGGTTTTTCGCCAGGCCGAAACTGCTCATGCCGTAGATCAGGCCGAAGTTGATGACCTTGGCATAGCGGCGCTGCTCGCTGCTGACCTGAGCCAAGGAAACGCCAAATACTTCGGCGGCGGTGGCGCGGTGAACGTCCAGACCACTCTTGAAAGCATGCAGCAAGGCCTCGTCGCCACTGATGTGCGCCATGATGCGCAGCTCGATCTGCGAATAGTCGGCGCTGGCAATCAGGCTGCCGGCGGGCGCCACGAAAGCCTCGCGCACGCGCCGCCCCTCGGGGGTCTTGACCGGGATGTTCTGCAGATTCGGCTCGTTGCTCGAAAGCCGGCCGGTCACCGCGACGGCCTGCGCATAGTGGGTATGCACCCTGCCGGTCCGGGGATGCGCAAGCTGGGCCAGCTTGTCGGTGTACGTGCCTTTGAGTTTTGAAAGGCCCCGGTGCTCCAGGATTTTGGCCGGCAGCGGGTAGTCCTCGGCCAGCTTTTCAAGCACTTCCTCATCAGTGCTGGGTGCGCCGCTGGGCGTTTTCTTGACGACAGGCAGGCCGAGTTTCTTGAAAAATATTTCACCGATCTGCTTCGGGCTGCCCAGGTTGAACGGCTGGCCCGCCAGTTCGTGCGCTTCGGTTTCAAGCTGCAAAATGCGCACGCCGAGTTCGCCGCTTTGTTTGGCCAGCATGGGCGCATCGATCAGCACGCCGTTGCGCTCGATCCGGTAGAGCGATTCGCTGCTCTGCATTTCCAGTTCATAGATGAAAAGCAGTTTTTCATTGGCCTGCAACTGCGGCCACAGCACCCGGTGCACATCGAGCGTCTGGTCGGAGTCTTCGCACGAATATTCAGCCGCCCTGGCAATATCGACCTGGCTGAACTTGATTTGGGTAGCCCCCTTGCCGCACAGGTCTTCATAGTTGATGCCGCTGCGGCCCACATGACGCTCGGCCAGGCTGGCCAGCCCGTGCGGCTTGGTCACTTCGAGCACATAGCTTTGCAGCATGGTGTCATGTGCATAGCCCTGCACTTCAATGCCGTGGTTGGCAAACACATGGCGGTCGTATTTGACATGCTGGCCGAGCTTGGCCCTGGCCGGGTTTTCAAGCCAGGGCTTGAGCCGGGCCAGCACCTCGCCGCTCGGCAACTGCGCCGGTGCATCAGGGTAATCATGCGTCAGCGGAATATAGGCCGCTTCGCCCGGCGTGACGCTGAAACTCACACCGACGATCTGCGCCCGCATTTCATCAAGCGAGGTGGTTTCGGTATCGACCGCAACCAGATCGGCCGCTTCAATTTTCAACAGCCAGCGTTCAAACGCATCCCAGCTCAGGATGGTGTCATACAGCAGGTTGCTGGCGCGCTCCGGCAGCGGCTCGTCAAGCAGCGAAGGCTCGTCAAACAGGCCGGGAGAATCCGGGGAACTCACCGGCTTGCGGGCTTGCCGGCGCTCGGCATGGCCGCTCAGTTCGGGCGGCGTGCTTTCAGCATCAATCTGACCGACCAGCCCCTTGAAGCCATATTTCAGATAAAAAATCCTCAATGCGCTCGTTTGCTGTGCGCCGATAGCTATTGAATCCATAGCAGGCAGGCCATCGATGTAGTCGGCCAGATCACAGTCCTTCTTGATGGTCAGCAGCTCGCGGCCCTTGGGCAGCCAGTCCAGCGCGTTGCGCAGGTTCTCGCCGACGACGCCCTTGATCTCGCTGGCTCTGGCCACCAGCGCATCGAGCGAGCCATATTCCAGCAGCCACTTCACGGCAGTTTTCGGGCCGACCTTGGGCACACCGGGCACGTTGTCCACCGCATCGCCGACCAGCGTCTGGTAATCGACCATCAGGCGCGGCGGCACGCCGAATTCGGCCTCAACGCCAGCCAGGTCGCGGCGGCGGTCGTTCATGGTGTCAATCACCGTGATGTGTTGATCGACCAGCTGGCTCAGGTCCTTGTCGCCGCTGGAAATGATGACCTCGATCTGCTGGGCGGACGCCATGCAGGCCAGCGTGCCGATCACGTCATCGGCTTCCACACCGGGAACGGCCAGCACTTTCCAGCCCAGCAATTGCACCACTTCATGAATCGGTTCGACCTGAGTGCGCAGATCATCCGGCATGGCCGAGCGCTGGGCCTTGTAGTCGGCATAAAGCGCATCGCGAAAGGTCGGACCCTTGGCATCAAACACACAGACGGCATAGTCGGCCCGCACATCCTTGCGCAGTTTCTGCATCATGTTGATCATGCCGCGAATGGCGCCGGTGGCCGGACTGGTCGGGTCGCCCGGCTTGACCCGCAGGTCAGGCATGGCATGAAAGGCGCGGTACAGATAGCTGGAGCCATCGACCAGCAGCAAGGTTTTTTTATCAGAGCTCATGGAGCCAGATTGTCGGGGATATCG
>JBDSZF010000284.1:0-15182 GCA_039925285.1 Polaromonas sp. | reverse complement strand
GACGTGCTGTTCTTCGTGGACAACATCTACCGCTACACGCTGGCCGGTACCGAAGTGTCCGCTCTGCTGGGCCGTATGCCTTCCGCTGTGGGCTACCAGCCCACGCTGGCCGAGGAAATGGGCCGTCTGCAAGAGCGTATTACCTCGACCAAGGTCGGTTCGATCACCTCCATCCAGGCCGTTTACGTTCCTGCCGATGACTTGACCGATCCATCGCCTGCCACGACCTTTGCCCACCTGGATTCCACCGTGGTGTTGAGCCGTGACATCGCTTCGCTGGGTATCTACCCTGCGGTCGATCCACTGGATTCGACCAGCCGCCAGCTTGACCCCAACGTGGTCGGCGAAGACCACTACGCCACCGCCCGTGCGGTGCAGGGCACGCTGCAGCGCTACAAGGAATTGCGCGACATTATCGCGATTTTGGGTATGGACGAACTGGCGCCTGAAGACAAGCTGGCTGTGGCCCGTGCCCGCAAGATCCAGCGTTTCCTGTCGCAGCCATTCCACGTAGCTGAAGTGTTTACCGGTTCGCCCGGCAAGTACGTCAGCCTGGCCGAAACCATTCGTGGCTTCAAGATGATTGTGGCTGGCGAGTGCGACCATTTGCCAGAGCAGGCTTTCTACATGGTCGGCACCATTGACGAAGCCTTCGAAAAGGCCAAAAAGATGTAAGTAAAGCCGGCGTTGGAACAAGCTGCCTGATGGCTGGTTAAGCGCCCACTTTCTTCTCATCTTTTAAATTGGAGTACGTATGAATACCATCCACGTCGATGTTGTCAGCGCAGAAGAGTCCATCTTCTCCGGCGAAGCCCGGTTTGTGGCTTTGCCAGGCGAAGCGGGCGAGCTGGGAATCTACCCGCGCCACACGCCGCTGATCACCCGCATCCGGCCCGGTGCCGTGCGCATTGAAAAAGCGGATGGCACGGAAGAGTTCGTGTTTGTGGCCGGCGGCCTGCTCGAAGTGCAGCCCAACTGCGTGACCGTTCTGAGCGATACCGCCATTCGTGGCAAGGACCTGGACGAAGCCAAAGCCACCGCCGCCAAGGCGCTGGCTGAAGAAGCCCTGAAAAATGCCAAGAACGATATTGATATCGCCATGGCACAGTCCGAGCTGGCCGTCATGGCTGCCCAGATCGCAGCGCTGCGCAAATATCGCCAGAAAAAATAAAAGCAATAAAAGCAGACTTCGGTCTGCAACTGCAGAGATTCAAAAACGGAACTCTGCAATCCGGGCCCCTGTCGCAAGTCAGGGGCTTTTTTGCAGGACCTTGAACCCCGACTGTTTACTGCAGCAACGGCGTGTCGGGCAGTTCGTTCGGATGGCTCGGTGATGTATCCGGCCGCGCAAAATGTGCCACCAGCACCGCCGAGGTTTCTTCCAGCGCCTGCGTCAGCCCGTCTTCATAGCGCTTTTCCCGAAAGGCGCTAGCCATGTGGGCCAACATGGCCTGCCACTGCGCGGCATCCACATGGCGCATCAAGCCCCGGTCGGTCACGATTTCAATCGCATGTTCGGCCAGCAGCACATAGATCAGCACGCCGTTGTTGTATTCGGTGTCCCAGACGCGCAGCTTGCCAAACATCGTGACGGCCCGCTGCCGAATCAAGGCGCTGAGGGTGTTTTTGCGGTCCAGCCGCCATAAGTAGCTGGCGGGTAATGAGGATTCGATGCAGATACGGATCTGCCCGTTGTGGCGCTGCTCGCTGGCGGCGACCTGTTCGGCCAGGCGATGCACCATGTCGGGGGGAATGGCGCGCCGGGTGTCGGATACGTCGAGCCAGAGGTGCTTGATCAGAAGTTTGAGCTTGTTCATCATGCTTACCAGTTGCCCGAAGCGCCGCCGCCGCCGAAATTTCCGCCGCCGCCGCTGCTAAAGCCACCGCCGCCACGACCGCCAAAGCCGCCGCCGCCGAATCCACCTCCGCCGAATCCACCTCCGCCAAAGCCTCCGGGCCCGCCCCAACCAGAAGAGCGGCCGCCACGGCCCATGCCGCCCAGGCCACTGATGCCCGAAATCAGGGCAAACACCATGCCTACCACCGCTGCAATGGCGCCGATGATCAGGCTGCTGGTGAAAAGCCAGGCCAGCACGCCCACCGCACCGCCTGTGGTCATCGAGCCCAGCTTGCGGCCCAGTAACGCCGACAGCAGCCGCCCCCCGATGGGCACCGCAAAAAACAGGAATACCGCCAGCGTCGTCCAGTCAAAGCCGCCGTTGCTGCTGCGGCTCTTGGCGTTGCCCTGCTGTGGCGCCGGCAGTTTTTCGCCGCTAATCAGCGCCATGATCTGGTCGGCTCCAGCATCCAGCCCGCCAGCAAAGTCACCTTTTTTAAAGCGCGGCGTGATGGCGTTTTCGATGATCTGGCTCGCCGCCAGGTCGGGAATGGCCCCTTCGAGTGCCTTGGTTGTTTCAATGCGAACGGTGCGGTCATTTTTGGCCACGACCAGCAGCAAGCCGTCGCCGATGCTCTTGCGGCCGATTTTCCAGCTGTCGCCGATACGCTGCGCATACGCGGCAATGTCTTCGGGCTGGGTGGTCGGCACCATCAGCATCACCACCTGGGCGCCGCGAGACTGCTCGAAGGCCGTCAGCCTGGCTTCCAGTGCGGCCTGCTGCGCTGCTGTCAGGGTGCCGGTGCTGTCCATCACATGGGCCGTCAGGGGCGGAACCGGCTGCACGCCTTGTGCCCATGCAGTCAAGCAGGCGAAGGGGAGCCAGACCGCCAGCAACAGGCCCGACACCAGCCGGGCAAGCTGCCGCGTCAGCCTGCGAAACAGCAAAGGCGGCAGAAGGTGCGCGGTCATGAACAGCGGGCTGCTTATTTCTTGTTGAAATCAACCACCGGCGGCGTGGAAATCTGCGCTTCGTTCGCTACCGTGAAGTTGGGTTTGACCTTGTAGCCAAAAATCATCGCGGTCAGGTTGTTCGGAAAGCTGCGCGCCAGCACGTTGTACTGCTGCACCGTCTGGATGTAGCGGTTGCGCGCCACCGTAATACGGTTTTCAGTCCCTTCGAGCTGGACCCGCAAATCGCGGAAACCCTGATTGGCCTTCAGGTCAGGATAGCGTTCGCTGACCGCCATCAGTCGGCTCAGGGCGCTGCCCAGTTCGCCTTGCGCGGCCTGGAACTTGCTGAAAGCCGCCGGATCATTCAGCGTTTCAGGCGTTACCTGAATCGACGTGGCCTTGGCGCGCGCTTCAATCACCTTGGTCAGCGTGTCCTGCTCGAAAGCCGCTTCACCCTTGACCGTCGCCACAATATTGGGCACCAGGTCAGCACGGCGCTGATATTGGTTCAATACCTCGGACCAGGCCGACTTGGTTTGCTCGTCCAGGCTCTGAAATTGGTTGTAGCCGCAGCCCGAGAGCAGCAAACCCAGCAGGGTAACGAAAGATAAACTCAACAAGCGGTATGTCATAAAGCTCTCCAGAATTCAAGCTGCAACACTACCATAGTCGGCTGTCATCAGGGCTTGATTTACTACGCGCACAATCACAACTGAATTCAATTGTGCCCCGATACCGACGGAACCCTAAACGCCTCATGCGACAACCCAACACCCCGCTTGCCGATCCTGGAGACGCCGATGAGACCGAGGCGGCTTTTTACGATGCGCTGCAAAGCTGCGATATTTAAAAACTCATGGCCTGCTGGAGTGACGAAGACGAGATTGTTTGCGTGCATCCAGGCGGTGCACGGCTGCTCGGCCTCGCCGCCATCCGCAGCGCGTTTGACGCCATGTTCGCCAAGGGCAGCATTCGGGCGCAGCCGCTGAAGGTGCGCCGGGTGCAGTCGCTGAGCGCCAGCATGCACAGCGTGCTGGAGCGCATTGACATGCAGACGGAAGAGGGTCCGCGCCATGCCTATGTCGTTGCCAGCAATGTGTACCACCTGACGCCGCAAGGCTGGCGCATGGTGGCACACCACGCCAGCCCTGGCACCTTGCATGAGCTGCAGGAACTGTCAGAAGCGCCATTCATCCTTCACTGACATGGGCGCCGCCATGAATTACGGAGCACCCTGGTGGCTACCAGACGGCAACACGCAGACCATCTGGGCCGCCCTGCACGCACGCCGCTTCATGGGCTCAGCGCCCGTGTTTCGCCGCGAACGCTGGACTGCGCCTGATAGCGATTTCATCGATGTGGACTGGCTGGTGGACGCAGGAAAAGACGGACTGCAACAGAACGGCCTGTCCGCCACTTCAATGCCTGGACCGTCTGCAGCGTCACAACCGCTGCTGGTGCTGTTTCATGGCCTTGAGGGCTCATCTGCCAGCCACTATTCCCAGGCCTTTGCCGATGTGGCGGGCCGCCGGGGCTGGGCCTGTGCCGTGCCGCATTTCCGTGGCTGCTCGGGCGAACCCAACCTGGCGCCGCGCGCCTACCACTCAGGCGATTTTGCTGAAATCGACTGGATGCTCAGGCGTTTTGCAAGCCTGCATGCCGGACCGGTCGTGGCCGCCGGCATCTCTTTGGGTGGCAATGCCCTGATGCGCTGGGCCGGCGAGATGGGGACGCAGGCCGCGCAGGTGGTGAGCGCAGTGGCTTCGGTCTGCGCGCCGCTCGATCTGGCGGCCAGCGGCCAGGCCATTGGTCAGGGTTTCAACCGGCAGGTGTATACCCGTATGTTCCTGAAAACCATGGTGCCTAAGGCGCTGCAAAAGCTGACCCAGCACCCCGGCCTGTTCGACCGCGACGCCCTGCTGGCGGCACGAGATCTGTATGCGTTCGACAATATTTTTACCGGGCCAGTCCACGGTTTCAAAGGCGTTGACGACTACTGGTCGCGTGCCTCGGCCAAGCCGCATCTGGGTCGGATTGCCGTGCCCGCGCTGGCACTGAATGCATTGAATGACCCTTTCATTCCTGCTGGAAGTCTGCCGCAGCCTGCCGATGTCAGCGCCTGGGTCACTTTGTGGCAGCCGGCGCAGGGCGGTCATGTCGGCTTTCCCTCTTCAGGTTTTCCAGCGCATGTGCGCGCCATGCCCGAAGCGGTGACGGCTTTCCTGGACACACAACTTTAAGCAATTGCATCACCCTGAACTGCTAAGGCCGAAAAAGCAGCGCAAAATGAGAATATGGATGATATTGTTCGACAAGCGATTGCCAAGTGGCCCAACGTTCCCGACTGCTACGGCTGGCTTGGACTGGATGCGCGTGGCAACTGGTACATGCGCGATGACAGGGCGCAAGCCGCCGGGCCTTTTGCGCCGGCAGAGGCGGCTGGAAGCCATGCGGCCAGCAAGGGTTCGCTGCTGCAGCACGACAAGCTGATTGACTTCATTCAGCGCAACTACGAGAGCGACGCCAACGGCCGCTGGTTTTTCCAGAATGGGCCTCAGCGTGTTTATGTGGAGCTTGAAGCCACGCCCTTTATCTGGCGGATCAATGCGGCGCCTGGTTTTGGTGTCGTCGCACATACTGGCCAGCCGGCACGCGTCCAGCGCTGCATGCTGGACGAACAGGGCCTGCTCTACCTGGAAACCGATCTCGGCTTTGGCTTGGTGCACACGCAGGACATGACGCATGCGGCCGATGCTGTCGAGCAGGGATTATGGGTTCCGCAAGAACTCCAGGCCGCTGCCTTGCCTGCCCGCTTTGGCTATGTGCGCAGTCCGCAGGCGCAGCAGAATAATCCTAGAAAAAGCAGTTGAGATGACGAAAGCCCGCTAAGTGCTTGCGGCACAATGGAATTCAGCGCCATGCAGTTTCACCCATTTGGTACTGCTCCGCAGATTCTAAAAAACTGCTGCAACCCGCATGGATATTGGGTTTCAGGCGTTTCGGTGCTCAGTCAACTGATTTTTCTAGGATAATTAGTTTTTGCACGGGGAGTGCTTGAGCCAAAGCCTTGTCTTGTTAAGTTTTCCCATCAAAAAAGCCGGTCAGTGACCGGCTTTGCTTGGCGGGTAGTCCCGTATTATTTGGCAGCATTCACCATGTAGACCACCGCCGAGTGGATGTCTGCGTCAGATGCGGCTGAGCCTCCTTTGGGCGGCATGGCATTCTTGCCCTTGATGGCGCTAGCGGTCAATGCATCAAGGCCGGTTTGAATGCGGGGCGCCCAGGCAGCCTTGTCACCCAACTTGGGCGCACCGGCCACCCCTGCCGCATGGCATGCCATGCAAGCCTGTTTGTACAGGGTTTCGCCAGCGTCTGAGTCTGCTGCTGCAACCTTGATGGCGGCGGGTGCGGCGGCGGCTACCGGAGCAACTGCTGCGGCTGGAGTTGCCGCCGCTGTGGGTGCTGGAGCCGCGTCAGCTGCCGGCGATGCGCCTGCAGCAGCAGCGGCAGGCGCCGCCGGCTCGGCAAATTTGCCGCCTGCGGCGGTCGTCATGTAAACCACAGCGCGGCCGATTTCGACGTCCTGAAAGTCGCCGCCGCCCTGCGCAGCCATGGCTCCCTTGCCCTTGAGCGCGGAAAGCAGCAAGGCGTCGTAACCGGTCGCGATGCGTGGACCCCAGGCAGCGGCGTCGCCGAACTTGGGCGCGCCTGCTGCGCCTGTGCCATGGCACGCAATGCACTGGGCTTTATAAACTTCTTCGCCCGCCCTCAATGGGCGATTGGCATCGCGAATTTCAACCATGCCGATTTTCTGGATGCGCTCGGCCACTGCCCGTTCCGCATCATCAGCGCCTGCCAGCGGTTTGTTTGCCGAGGTGACGTAATAGACCAGACCGATAATGGCAAAAATCGGAACAACGAATGAGAAAAAAACCGCAGCCAGCAATTGCTGGGGCGTTTTGATCGGGCCAGTGTGGGCTTCTTCGTGGGCCGTGGTGTGGTCGTTTGCGCTCATTGCGTCCTCAAAAAACGGAAAACCGGGACTGTTGCGGGCTGCTACAGCATCGCCGCATTATAGCGAGGGGTGTCGAAAATCCTGGAAAGGCTGGCCTGGCTGATAGAATCATGGACTGTGTGCAGTGTTAATCATTGCGCGCAGTTCAAAATGCCTGAAGTTTGTACCCTCGGACTTCAGCGCAAGTCGTTTTTCAGCGTTGCGGCTGTAGCTCAGTGGATAGAGTATTGGCCTCCGAAGCCAAGGGTCGTGGGTTCGATCCCCGCCAGCCGCACCATTTCATTCCCGGCCAGAATATCGCCATAACTTGCACACGGTGTAAAACTATGGTGCGAATTTCAGCCCGATATGAATTTCTATTTATCCATTGACACCGCCGCTTAAAGTGGACCCCAAAGTCAAGACAATTTTTCAGTCAGTTTAAGCTGCACTCGATTTCACTCGCAGCTGGACGGCGCTGCCCCGGTTTTGGCTTGGGAGCCGGTTTCTTCGCTGGTGGAACTGCCTGTGCAGCGTAGCGAAACAGGCAGTTCCACCAGCGGACGAGGAAATTTGTCCACGATCACGGCCCCGCCGCCGCTGGCGCTGGCATAGACCTCGTCGGGCGTTCTGTATTGCAGCGCCTGGTGCATCCTTTGGCCGTTGTAGAAGGAAAAATACTGCGTCAGGCCGCTCAGCAGCTCGCCCATCGTGCTGTAGCCCTTGAGGTACACGTCTTCGTGCTTGACGCTGCGCCACAGGCGCTCGACAAATATATTGTCAAACGCCCGGCCACGCCCATCCATGCTTGAATAGTGATGCCCTCGCGCAAGAGAGCGCCGGTGAAGGCTTGGCTGGTGAATTGCGCGCCCTGGTCGGTGTTGAACACCTCGGGCTTGGCGTGATGGCGCAATGCCTCCTCCAGGCAGTCCACGCAGAACGCGGCCTCCATGGAGTTGCTGATGCGCCAGCTCAGCACGCGCCGGGAGTACCAGTCGATGATGGCCACCAAGTAGGCAAAACCGCGCGCCAAGCGGATGTAGGTGATGTCCGTGCTCCAGACCTGGTTGGGTTTGACCACGGCCACGCCGCGCAGCAGGTACGGGTACACCTTGTGCTGCGGGTGCGCCTGGCTGGTAGCGGGGCCGGGCGCCATGCCCGCCAGGCCCAGCGTGCGCATCAGGCGCTGAACGCGCTTGCGGTTGACGATGTGGCCGCAGCGGCCCAGGTACGCCACCATCTTGCGGCTGCCGTAAAACGGGCTGCGGGTGTATTCCTCGTCAATCAGGCGCTTGAGAATTTCATCGCCGCGCGCCAGCGCCCTGGGCTTTTGGCGCGCGTACAGCGTGGCGCGGCACACGCCGGCCAACGCGCACTGGCGCCGCAGGGCCACCTGGTGGGCGTCGGCCTTGTCAATCCAGCCGCAGCGCGTCATGGCAGGCTCATTCCGGACTTTTTTTTGAGCCAGTCCAGCTCCATTTTCAGCCGCCCGATCTCGCTGTACAGCCGCTCGGGCGCACTGTGCGCGGCCACCGGCTGCGGCCCGCGCTTGCCCTCAAACAGCGTGCCCGCCTTCTCCTGAATGTCCTTCTTCCACTGGCTGACCTGCACCGGGTGGACCCCAAATTCCTGGCCGATCTCATTGATGCTCTTGACCCCGCGCAGCGCCTCCAGGCCAACCTTGGCTTTGAACTCCGGCGGGTGGACTTTGCGCTTTTTCGTTTCACTCATGATTCGCCCCATTTTTTCGACAGTGTCCTGTTTAAACTGGTGTCTGAAATCTGGGGTCCACTTTAGCTTACTGGGCTTTTCGGGTGGCTGCTTACGCGTTGCTTAACCTGGGTGAAGATGCTGCGCTCATCGCCTTGATGTTCTGCTGAACCGCAGCCCTGGACGATTCCGGACTGCGGCAGTCAGGCAGCGGCCTGTCAAATGGCCCCACGCTGGTCTTTCATCAGGCCTTCTTCGCCCAGGCGCTGCACCAGGCTTTTGCCGAGATCTGCTTGCCGGCAAACAGCGGGCAGCCGCCGGCAGCGTCGGCAGGCTTGCCTTGGTAAAGCGCGCAGTTGGCACAGTTCTGACCCGCCGCGTATTTTGGGTACTTGACCTTGTCGGTTTTGGTGGCGTCGGCCTTGTAGCCCAGCGCCACGGCTTGCGGGTCGCTTTCCTGCACCAGCGGTGCTGCGGCTTGGGCCCGAGCCAGACCTGTCGTGGCCAGAACACCTGCGCCAACAACGGAATGAATAACAAAGATTCTGCGGTTCGATTTCATGTGGGGTTTCATTTATAAAAAATGTATCTGGCCAGATGCGGCCGAAAAAATGCAACGCCGCATCGACAAGGCATCGACAAGCTGGTGTGAACCGGAGGGAGGATCACACATCAAGACAAGGCCATGTCCCGATTCTCAAGCCAATATAGGCCAAATCAAGTTTACCGCCAAGCGCTGACTGTTGCCCATCAGCTTCCCGTGTTCCTCTGAACCAGCACAAGAGGTCTTGAAATGGGCTGATACAACCGATAAAGTGGCTTGCCACAAAACAGCCTCTGACCAAGCGCCTGAACCGTTTCGAAATTCGCCGAAAAGCAGAAATTCGAAGGGGAATTGCGAATGCTGCTGTGCAGTTTTACGAGCGAGGCTATGCTTGCGTACCGTTTTGACTGAATCTGGTTCCGCCTCGGAAAGGCCACCCTCTTTCCGGCTGGGCGACTCTGGCCCAAGTCATTTTTCAAGTTAACGAGGGTTCCACCATGAAGAGACATTTCCTACGTACCATCCCGGCGCTTGTCGCCCTGTCGGTTTCGCCATTGTTCGCGGCCGCGCAAGCCGCCTGGCCTGCCAAGACCATTACGCTGGTGTCGCCTTATGCGCCGGGCGGCACCACCGATGTGCTGGCCCGCCTGCTGGCTTCGAAGCTGCAAGGCGTGCTCGGCCAGACCGTCATCGTGGAAAACAAAGGCGGCGCTGGCGGCAACATCGGCACAGACTATGTGTCCAAGTCCAAGCCGGACGGCTATACATTTTTGCTCGCATCCAGCGGCCCGCTGGTGATTGCGCCTTCGCTCTATCCGAAGCTGCCTTACCAGCCGAACACGGATTTCACGGCGGTGGCGCCGGTTGCCAGTGCCGCTTTCGTGATTGCCGTCAATCCCAAATCGGGATTAACCAGCGTCAAGGACATCATTGCCAAGGCCAAGGCCGGCAACCTGGCTTTTGCGTCTGCAGGCTCGGGCACGCCGCAGCACATCATTGGCGAAATGTTCAACGTGCAGGCGGGCGTCAAGATCCAGCACATCCCGTACAAAGGCTCGGGTCCGGCGATGAACGACCTGGTCGGCGGTCAGGTTCCCATGACGTTTGAGAACCCCGTTCCCATCATGCCGCAGGTCAAGGCGGGCAAGCTCAAGGTGCTGGCGGTGACCAGCGCCAAGCGATCGGCGGCGTTTCCTGATATTCCTACCGTCTCGGAGCTCGGTCTCAAAGGCTTCGATGCGCAGCCCTGGTACGGCGTTCTGGGTCCTGCTGGTGTGCCGGCGGAGATTGTCGACCGCATGAACAAAGAGATTCGCACCATCCTGGCGGCCACGGATGTCAAGGCGCGGCTGTTTGCCCTGGGGGCGGAACCCATGAACATGTCACCGCTGGAATTCAAGAATTTCATTGCAGCAGATACCAAAAAATGGACTGCGGTGGTCAAGGCTTCCGGCGCCACGGTGGATTAAAAGAGGCGCAACCACCATGAGTCTTGCGTGACAACAGACCTGCTGGATGCGAAAACGCTGAAGCAGGCATGTGCCGGCAGCCCTGCCGGTGCCTGCTGCTGCGCGCTGGGCGCCTGCCGCAGCTGGGAAAGCTTTACCGAAGACCGTTGGCCGGCCGAGTCGGTCCGGCGCCTTGGAACCCTGCGTGATCCGGCGATTGACGAGCCGACTGTGGAAGAATGCCATCCGCACGGCACGCGCTACGGTTCCCCGGATGCACCCGTGGCCGTGGCATTTTCCCCCTACAACCGGTGCGACGCCTACGCCTGCAACCGGTGTGGCCGCACCCTGCTGAGGTATACCGAATACGGCGGCTACTATGTCGATCACCGGGTTCGCGAGGCGTTGCCGGAGTTGATTGTTTAACCAGGTGCGCGCCTCAATCGCTTTGCCAGATCACCTTTTTACCTGACGCCTCCCAGCGCTCGTAGTGGGCTGCGTAAATGTCCTCGATGCGGTTGCGCTTGACCTTGAAGGTGGGCGTGATGATGTCGTTGTCCACGGTCCAGGCTGTGGTCGCAATGACCAGGCACTGGAGCTGCTCATGCGGGTCCAGCGTGGCATTGATGCGTTGCAGGTGCTGGCCCAGGGAGGTTTCCAGTTCCTTGCGTGCCGTGGCATCCCGGGCACGCGCCGCCGCTTCGGCATTGAGCATCACGATGCCCAGCGGCTGACCCAGGTTGGCGCCGGTCACCACGCAGGCTTCAACCGATTCGTGCATCACCAGCTTGTCCTCAATCGGCGCGGGCGCAACGTATTTGCCCTTGCTGGTCTTGAACAGGTCCTTGAGGCGCCCGGTGATGTGCAGCTTGCCCTGCGCGTCGATCTCCCCCTTGTCGCCCGTGCGCAGCCAGCCGTCTTCGGTGAATGCGGCGCGGCTTTGCACCGGGTCCTTGTAGTAACCCATCATCATGGCCGGGCTGTGCATCTGGATTTCGCCGGTCTCGGGGTCAATGCGGTCCTGCACGCCTTCATAAGCCGGCCCCACCGTGCCTTCCTGGTTGATGCCCGGCACCGTCAAGTGCGAAACAGCCAGGTTTTCAGTCAGGCCGTAGCCCTCGTTGACGGGCAGCCCCAGCTTGCGGTACCAGGTCAGCAGCGCCACGGGCATGGGGGCCGCGCCAGCCGCCGCGATGCGGCAATGGTCCAGGCCCAAGGCCTTGAGCACCTTGCGCCGCACCAGTCCGCCAAGAATGGGAATTGACAGCAGCAGCTGGAGTTTGGCCGGCGGTATCTTGTGGTGTACGCCTTGCTGGAACTTGACCCACAGCCGGGGCACCGAGAAGAAGATGGTGGGCCGCGCGCGCTGCAAATCGGCGCTAAAGGTGTCGAGCGACTCGGCAAAGTACACGCGCATGCCGGTGCGCAGCCAGCCGTGCTCGACCAGCACGCGCTCGACCACATGGGCCAGCGGCAGGTAGGACAGCATCCGGTCTTCGGCCCTGAGGTCGATGCGTTTGATGCCCGCATCGAGTGCCCAGGCAAAACTGCCAAAGCTTTGCATCACACCTTTGGGCCGGCCGGTGGTGCCCGAGGTGTAAATCAGCGTGGCCAGTTCGTCAGCACCACGAAGCATTTCGCCCTGCAGGGGTGCCTGGCGTGCGCAAATGGCATCCCAGCCTTCATGGTTTCCGATGACGTCCGGCGGCGAGAGCGGGTAGCTGATGCAGGCAAGGCCGGCCGGCACGCCCGGTTTCATGTTGTCCCACGCATCGAGCTTGCCCACAAAACAGGCTTTGGCTTCGCTGTGCGTCAGGATGTGCGAGATGGTATCGGGCGCCAGCGTCGGATACAGCGGCACCGAGACATGGCCGGCCATCCAGATGGCCAGATCGCTCATGAGCCACCAGGCGCAGTTTTTCGACAGGATGGCCACATTCGAGCCCGGCTCCCAGCCCTGGGCCTTGAGGTACGCTGCCATGCGGCGCACCTGGTCGGCCAGCTGGCCCCAGGTGTAATCCTGGGTCACGCCTGCGCCCATGGGCTGGGTCAGGGCAATCCGGTCGGGGGCCGTTCTTTCCCAGAGGTAGAGGCGCTGCAGCGCCAGCAGGTCGGGCGAAACAAGGGTCATGATGCGGTTCTCCTGTCGTTGTTACAGAGGAGGCGGGCTGCTAAGTCGCCCCTTCGCGCGTTCCTGGGGATCGTTGATTGGTCGCCGGGTGCGGTGCCTTCATCTTGTGTCTATTGGGGCTTCAATTGATGGCCCTGTCAATACCTCTGTCAGTAGGGCAAGCTATGCAGTGATGGGCGCACGCGCCTGAAAAATTGTCAGAGGAACATTTTTTGAAATGCGATCTCGAACCATTTTTTCATCCATCGGGAGTGCGTCATGACGCTCGTTAAAACTGCTCTGGGCCTGGCTGCTGCCGTGCTGTTCATGGCGGGTTGCACTTTTACGCCGGTGCAGCCGGGCATGTCGCGGGATGAGGTGATGGCAAGTTACGGCAAGCCGACGCGCGGGGTTTCCATGGGCTCGGGGACGCGGCTGCAATATTCCAGGCAGCCCGCCGGCCAGAGCGTGGTCATGGTTGATCTGGATGCGGCACGCAAGGTGGTGGCCGTACGGGAGGTCATGACGCCCCAGGAATTTTCAAAAATCGAGCCGGGCCAGTGGACGCGCGAGGACGTGGAGCGCGAGTTTGGCCCGCCGGCATGGGTCGATGGCGTGGGTCGATGGCGTGGCCTCCTGGTGCGGCGACATCATGAACTACCGCTGGCGGGACAAGCTGCAGGACATGCTCTTCTGGATCTATCTGGATGCCGACAACCGGGTTCAGCGCACCGGCCAGGGCATGGAGATTCCGATTGACATGCCTGACCGATGAGCGCTTTTAGAGCAGAATCGCCCTGACTGGCAACAGCCCGCACTCCCCCATGTACCTCGTATTTGTTTCCTTGAAGTTCTTGCTGGTCAGGGTGATTCCGCTCTAGCCCGCTGCCCGGCCGATCTCCGGCCAGCGGTGGTGCAGATAAACCCAGGCCAGCAGGCCGATGCACATCATGCCCAGCGACGCGGCGGCCAGCGCGGGCGTCGAGTGCATGACCAGCGGCGCGATGACGCCAGCCACCAGTCCGTTGGCGGTGGAGCCGATAAACGCCTGCAGAGAAGACGCCATGCCGCGCCGCTCCGGGTACAGGTCAAGCACCAGCAGCGTGACGACCGGCACCATCAGCGCCCAGCCAAAGGAAAACACCGCAATCGGAAACAGTGCCCAGGACGCATGGGCGGTGAACAGCAGGTTGGCCGCCAGATTGAGCACCGAAATGAGCAGCATGATGACAAAGCCATGGCGGATTTGCTGCTTGGGCGCAATTTTTCCGGCCAGGCGGCCGCTCAGCCAGGCGCCTGACATGATGCCCGAAATGGTCAGCATGAAAAACCAGAAGAACTGCGTCGGCTGCAAGGCCAGGTGATCCCCCAGAAAAGCCGGGGCTGACAGCACGTACAGAAACATGCCATTGAACGGCACGCCGCTGGCCAGGGCCAGAAGCAAAAAACGCGGGCTGGAGCCCAGTTGCCAGTAACCGCGCGTCAGGTGCCGTACCTCGAAGGGCTGACGCGCTTCGGGTTGCAGGGTCTCGGGTAAGAACCGGAAGTTGACGCTCCAGAGCACGATACCCACCGCCGTCAGGAACCAGAAAATGCTGTGCCAGCCGAGATGCACAAACAGCCAGCCGCCCACAATCGGGGCCAGCGCCGGCGCGACGCCAAAATAGATGGTGACCTGGCTCATGACCTGCTGGGCCTGCGCGGGAGCGAACATGTCACGGATCACGGCGCGCGACACCACCATGCCCGCACCGGTGGACAGGCCCTGCAGGGCCCGGAAAAACACCAGTTGACCAACGCTTTGCGACAGGGCGCAGCCCGCCGACGCCAGTGTGAACATCGCGATGCCCCACAACACCACCGGCCGGCGGCCAAAACTGTCGGCCAGCGCGCCATGAAACAGGTTCATGAAGGCGAAGCCGAACAGGTAGGCCGACAGGGTCTGCTGCATTTCCACCGGGCTGGCACCCAGCGACCTGGCCATGCCGGAAAAGGCCGGAATGTAGGTGTCAATCGAAAACGGCCCCAGCATGCCGAGCACGGCCAGCAAGGCCGCGAACGCCCAGCGCGGGCCGCGCCAGAGCTGGTCGGCGTTCGGATTCATTCGTTCTTGAGCTTTAACGCCGTGTCATAGAGTTCGTTGCGCGACGCGCCGGTGATGTCCGCAGTGAGCTTGACGGCGGTTTTCAGGGGCAGCTCTGCCAGCAGCAGCTGCAGCACCCGAAGGCTGTCATCGACACCTTCATGCGGGGCCGAGGCATGCAGCACCAGCGCAAATTCGCCCCGGGTGCGCTGCGGTCCGGCTTCGAGCCAGGCGGCAAAATCCTGCGCCGGCAGGGTGGCAATTTCCTCGAACTGCTTGGTCAGTTCGCGTCCGACCGTGATGAGCCGGCCCTGCAGCAGGCCAAGAGCGCGGGCCAGCGCCTCGATGCGGTGCGGCGCTTCCAGAATCACGGTGGCCCGGGGGTCAAGCCGCAACAGCTCGATGGCCTGGTCGCGCTCACCGGCCTTGCTCGGCAGAAAGCCGGCAAAGACAAAACTGCTGCCGCTGTCGGCGCTGCCTTCAGCGCGGGTCACGCCGGCGG
>JBDSZF010000283.1:0-12756 GCA_039925285.1 Polaromonas sp. | reverse complement strand
ACGACTACTCGATCCTCAACACCGAATCCGCCAACCTGACCTACCAGCCCGAACGCCTGAGCATGGAAAAAGTCGAAGGCGCTTTCACGCCGCTGGACCGCATCGGCCAGCTGACGATGCGCAACCTCGACATCACCGACACGCGCGCCAAGCTCGGCATTTATGCCAAGACCGGCGTGCTGTCGCTGGGAACGGGCGGGGATTTGCTGAACCTGACGGGCAAAGCCGCCGAGTAACACTCACGCTCGCAGCGTCGCCATTGCAAGCCGCCTCAATTCGCGTTGAGGCGGCTTTTTTCTGCGTATCAGAAGCGTTAAACCACCACGGGCTCAGGCTCCAGCCGCAGCCCAAAGCGCTCATAGACGCTGGTCTGGATCGCCTTGGCGAGCGTCATCACCTCGCCGCCGGTGACCGGGTGGGCGGCGCCGCCCCGGTTGACCAGCACCAGCGCCTGCTTGTCGTACACGCCGGCATTGCCGATGGACTTGCCCTTCCAGCCGCAGGCGTCGATCAGCCAGCCAGCCGCGAGCTTGACCGAGCCGTCGGCCAGCTGGTAATGCACGATCCTGGGCTCGCGCTGGATGATGTCCTCGCATTGCTCGGGCGAGACGGTAGGGTTCTTGAAAAAGCTGCCGGCATTGCCGATGACCTTGGGGTCGGGCAGCTTGGCGCGGCGAATCTCGCAAATCCACTCATAAATCTGTAGCGCACTGGGCTCATCCAGCTTGGACTGTAGCCTCTTTTTCTCTATATCCGCATAGCCGAGCACCGGTTTCCAGGCCTTGGGCAGCAAAAAGCGCACACGGGTAATGATGGCCTTGCCGGCCAGGCCGAAACCCGGCGTTCCGGCGCTGGTGGACGTACTGGTGTGCTTGAAGACCGAATCGCGATAACCGAACGCGCATTGCGCCGCATTGAGGGTGAAGGGCTGGCCGGTCGTCAGGTCCACGGCGTCGAGCGAATCGAAGCGGTCCTGCAGTTCGACGCCGTAAGCGCCGATGTTCTGCACCGGCGAGGCGCCTGCGGTGCCGGGAATCAGCGCCAGGTTTTCCAGGCCGGGAAAGCCGTTTTCCAGCGTCCAGGTGACCAGATCGTGCCAGTTTTCACCGGCACCGGCCTCGACAATCCAGGCTTTGGCGGTCTCGCTGACCAGGCGTTTGCCCATGATCTCGACCTTGAGCACCAGTGCTTTGACATCGCCGGTCAGCACGATGTTGCTGCCGCCACCCAGGACAAATTTGGGCTTGGCCTGCAAAGCCGGGGTTTGCAGCACGGCGGCAATATCGGCTTCGCTCCTGACGCGCACCAGGGCAAGCGCCTTGGCCACGATGCCGAAGCTGTTGGAAGACTGGAGGGGAACGTTTTTCTCGACTAACATCCCGGGATTGTCTCACCCTCGTGTCACTCCTTTTTTCCTGGAAAACCAAATCATGCCCTCTTTTGATACTGTTCTTGAAACCGATCTGGTCAAGGTTAAAAATGCCGTTGAAAACACCGCCAAGGAAATCGGCACCCGGTTTGACTTCAAGGGCACGGCCGCCTCGGTCGAGCTGAAAGAAAAAGACAAGGAGATCATCCTGATCGGCGATGGCGATTTCCAGATCGAGCAGATCCACGACATCCTTCGCAACAAGCTCACCAAGGCCGGCGTCGATGTGCGCTTTCTGGACATTGGCAAGGTCGAGAAAATCGGTGGCGACAAGGTTAAGCAGGTCACCAAGGTGCGCGACGGCATCGAGACCGAAGAGGCCAAGAAAATCCAGCAGCTCATCAAGGGTAACAAGATGAAGGTGCAGGCCGCCATCCAGGAAGGCAAGGTGCGGGTGACTGGCGCCAAGCGCGACGACCTGCAGGCCGCCATGGCGCTGATTCGCGCCGAGATCAAGGACTTGCCGCTGAGTTTCGACAACTTCCGGGATTAAACCTCTTGGCCCTTGCGCCTGCAGCAGCTTGCCGCTGCCCGGGGGTTCAGATGAAGCGCGACAACCACCTGATGACGCTGGGCAAGCGCTACTGACCGGTCTTTTTGCCAGCCTGCTTTTTTGAAGCCCCGAGTTTTGATTCGGTGCCCTTGAGCAGCTTGTTGATGTTCTCGCGGTGGCGATAGACCAGCAGCGCGCTGATGAGCACCAGCGCAATCACGATGCTTTTATCGACATACCAGGCGGCACGGTCGCCCAGCAGGTAGTACAGCGGCGCAAACACGGCAGCAGCCATCGACGCCAGTGAAACATAACGCGTAAAAAAGACCACGATCCCCCAGGTCGCCAGCGTCGCCACGCCGAGCACGCCGCTGATGCCGAGCAGCACGCCGGCAGCCGTTGCCACGCCCTTGCCGCCCTTGAACTGAAAAAACACCGGGTAGAGGTGGCCGAGAAAAGCCGCCAGACCCACGGCGGCCACAGTGCCGTCGCCCAGGCCATGGTCAGCGCCCAGCCATCTGACCAGCACCACGGGAAGCCAGCCTTTCAGGCCATCGAGCAGCAGCGTGCTGACTGCCGCCGCCTTGTTGCCAGAACGCAGCACATTGGTCGCGCCGGGGTTTTTGCTGCCGTAGCTGCGCGGGTCATTCAGGCCGAACACCTTGCTGACAATGACGGCAAATGACAGCGATCCCAGCAGGTAGGCCAGCAGCGTCGCACCGATTGAGTAGGCGTAGTTCAAAATAATCTCCCCTTTTTTCTTGTTATTCGGCCAGCGCACACTGCACTGGTTTTGCACCGAGCAGCGAGACGCAGACCTGCGGATCCAGGCGGACCAGGTAGCCGCGCCGCCCGCCGTTGATGGCGATTTCAGGCAGTGCCAGGATGCTTTCCTCGATGTACACCGGCATGGCCTTGCGCGTGCCGAAAGGCGAGGTTCCGCCGACCAGGTAGCCGCTATGGCGGTTGGCGACCTCGGGCTTGCAGGGCTCGACCGATTTGGCGCCAATCTGGCGCGCCAGGTTTTTGGTCGAGACCTTGCGGTTGCCGTGCATCAGCACCAGCAGCGGTTTGGCATCCTGGTCCTGCATGACCAGCGTCTTGACGACACTGAACGGATCAAAGCCGAGCACCGCCGCACTGTGCTGGGCGCCGCCATGTTCCAGATATTCGTACGCATGCCCGGTGAAAGCGACCTGGTGGGCCTTGAGCAGTTGCGTGGCCGGCGTTTCGGAAACATGGTCTTTTTTAGCCATGAGGTTTCGTCCGGAAAAACATCTCCTCATCGACCGCTTCAGAAAACGTCATGATCCCCAGGCCGCTGGCGCCGAGTTGAACTTTATTCATGGAAATTTCAGTTGGAAAACAGAAAATTGACGTGTCGGTGCGGGTCCAGCCCATTGCCGACACGATGGAAAAACGACTAGTTTAAGGGCTTCAAAGTCGTCGGCATCTCAACCCAATTTGCGCCGTTGTCTTACAAATTCATACCAATGAATTGTTTAGTATTGCCCTACAAGCGCTCTAATGCGCTTTTCGACCCAGATCAAATAACTTGAGGAGCTTCCCATGAGAAAAGTATTCATCACCACCGTCACCTGTGCCGCATTGGCGATGGCCGGCCTGTCGGGCTGTGCCAACATGAGCGAAACCCAGCAGGGAACGGCCAAGGGTGCAGGCATAGGCGCACTGGCTGGTGCTGTTCTGGGTGCTGCCACGAACGGCTCCAGAGGTGCTGCCACCGGCGCAGTGCTGGGTGGCGCCCTCGGTGCGGGCGGCGGCTACATCTGGTCGAAGAAAATGCAGGATCAGAAAGTCGCCATGGAACGCGCCACGGCCGGCACCGGCGTCGCTGTCAGCCAGACCGCCGACAACCGCCTGAAGCTGGACATTCCGAGCGATGTGTCGTTTGACGTGGGCCGCTCCGCCATCAAGTCCAACTTTGCACCCGTGCTGACGAATTTTGCGACCAGCCTGAACCAGAACCCGATCACCACCGTGACCATCATTGGCCATACCGACAACACCGGCTCTGACGCCATCAACAATCCGCTGTCGGTGGACCGCGCCAATGCAGCACGCGACTACCTGGTCGGACGTGGCGTGGCGGCGCAACGCCTTGCCACCGACGGACGTGGTGAGCGCGAGCCGATTGCCGACAACAGCACGGTACAAGGTCGTGCCAAAAACCGCCGCGTCGAGATTTACGTTGCCGAACCGGCTCCACGTTAATCCCCCGGCTTGATCCTCTGAATAAAAAGCACCTTCGGGTGCTTTTTTCATGTCTTTTCGAACCGCTTTTCCTGCTCCGGGCGGCTGGCCTTGTCGCAGTCTTGACTGCGCTTCAACCCGCGCGTCCTTATGATGTGGGTCCAATGTACAAAGAAAACCGACTTTTCCGCAGCGAGTTTGTCCCTATACGCGGACTCGACTACCACGTCCAGATCTGGAACGGCCTGGAACACTCTACCCAGCCGCCGCTGGTGCTGGTGCACGGCTGGATGGATGTGGCGGCGTCTTACCAGTTCATGGTGGACGCCTTTTCCGACGCGTTTGCAGCGGGCCGCAGCATCATCGCGCCCGACTGGCGCGGCTTCGGGCAAACCGGCCTGACGCCCGCAGGCTACCGGGCCGACAGCTACTGGTTTGCCGATTACCTGGCTGACCTTGACTTTCTGCTCGACCACTATGCGCCTGGCCAGGCGGTCGATCTGGTCGGCCACAGCATGGGCGGCAATGTCGCCATGCTGTATGCCGGCGTGCGTCCGGCGCGCATCCGCAAACTGGTCAACCTGGAGGGCTTCGGCATGCCGGCCAGCCGGCCCAGCCAGGCGCCCGGCCGGCTTGTTCACTGGATCGACGGGCTGAAAAGCCTGGAAAAAGGCGAGATGGCGCTGAAGAGCTATGGCGATCTGGCAGGCGTCGCAAGGCGCCTGATGAAGACCAATCCCCGGCTGACACCGGACAAGGCCCACTGGCTGGCAGCTCACTGGGCCCGGCCCGACGCATCGGGCCAATGGCGGATTCTGGGCAACCCGGCGCACAAGATCGCCAGCGCGCAGCTCTACCGGGTGGACGAAGTTCAGGAGATTCACCAGCGCATCAGCGCGCCGGTGCTGGCGATTGAAGCGTCCAACGATTCGATTTCCTTCATCTGGAAAGACAGCTATTCACTGGCCGAATACCACGAAAGGCTCAAGCAGGTGCCCGATGCGCGGGTGGCCGTCATCCAGGACGCCGGCCACATGCTGCACCATGACCAGCCCGAAGCGCTGGCCCGGCTGATCGAGGATTTCCTGAACGGATGACGCGGAGCCGTTAGTTCCCCGGCATTTAAGGCGCACACTCAAGCCTTTTATGCAGCGCCTGGCGCAGGGATTAACGATGACCGGGCCAGCGAACCTCCACCAGAAAAATATCAACAGCACCCTGACGCGCAACATCAGCCTGCCGCTGGGCGTTGGCGCACTGAGTGCCGCTGTTTTTGTCGGCCTGATCTTTTACCTGTTGTCCGCCTTGGGCGGGGTCGAGCAGACAGAGCGTGCCATCAGCAACGCCAACCAGATCGGCAAGCTGGGCGCCGACATGGAAACCAGCATGTATGGCTACCTGGTCACCGGCGAGGAATCCCTGCTGCAGCCTTTTGAAATCGGCAAGCCGCGCATCGCCGCCGAGACCGCCTCGCTGAGCGAACTGGTCAAGGGCAACCGGGAGCAGGTCAGCCGGCTCAGGCGCATCGGTGCGCTGCAGACGCAGTGGAACGAGTTTGCGCAAACCATTGTGGACCTGCGCCGCAAGGACCTCGACTACCAGGAACCGGTTCGCTCCGCCGGGGGAAGAAGCCTGACGAATGAAATCCGGCGCGAGTTCTCCGAGTTCATCGGCATTGAAGAGCGCCTGCTGCAGCAGCGCAACGAGCAGGCCAGAAGCACCACGTTCTGGGGCATGGCGGCTTATCTGCTGTTCAGCCTGGGCCTGAGCGGCCTGCTCGCGCTGATGGGCCACCGCGAACTGATGCGCCTGTCCGATACCTATGGGGAGGCGGAACAGCAGCAGGCTGCAACGGCGCTCCTGCTGGAGCAGCAGCTCTGGCTGCGCACCGGGCAGCGCCAGCTGGCCGAGCACACCATTGGCCAGCAGGCGCTTGAATCGCTGGGCCGCAGCGTGCTGGAATTTGTGGCGCGTTATCTTGATGTGGCCGTGGCCGCCCTGTATGTGCGGGAAGACAAGGGCCGTCTGCGGCGTGTGGCTGCCTATGGTTTCAGCCAGGAAAACGAAGACATCGGTCAATCGTTTCACAGCGCCGAAGGTCTGGTAGGCCAGGCAGCCCTTGAAGACCGGGTGCTGCAACTCGACAACCTGCCCGCCAACTACCTGAAAGTCACCTCGGGCCTGGGCCAGGGCCCGGCCAGTCATGCGCTGGTGGTGCCGGTGCATAACGACGGCCAGGTCAACGGCGTGGTCGAGCTCGGTTTTCTGCGGCCACTCGGTCCGCGCGACCTGGAATTCGTCAACATGATTGCCAACAATATCGGCAACTCCCTTCACGCGGCGCTTTACCGCCGGCAACTCCAGGACGTCTTGGCAGAAAGCCAGCGGCTCAATGAAGACCTTCAGTCGCAACAGGAAGAGCTGCGCACCGCCAACGAAGAGCTGGAAGAAAAATCCCGGGTCCTCAAGGAATACCAGGTGAGCCTGGAGAACCAGCAGGCCGAACTGGAGCAGACCAATGAACAGCTGTCCGAGGTAGCGCTGTCGCTGGACCACAAGAACGTGGCGCTCAGCCAGGCGCAAATCCAGCTGGAGGAGCGTGCCGAAGAATTGAGCCGGGCCAGCCGCTACAAGTCCGAGTTCCTCGCCAACATGTCGCACGAGCTGCGCACCCCGCTCAACAGCTCGCTGATCCTGTCCAAGCTGCTGTCGGACAACCAGAAGGGCAATCTGGATGCGGAACAGGTCAAGTTTGCGCAATCGATCTACTCGGCCGGCAATGACCTGCTCAGCCTGATCAACGACATCCTCGATATTTCCAAGGTCGAGGCGGGGAAACTCGAACTCTCGCCCGAAACCATTACGCTTGGCGATCTGGCCGCCTCCCTCCAAAACACGTTTGGACCGCTGGCCAGCCAAAAAAACCTGGCTTTCGAGGTCCAGGTCGAGCCCGGTACGCCGGCCACGCTGGAGACGGATCGCCAGCGCGCCGAGCAAATCCTCAAAAACCTGCTGTCCAACGCCATCAAGTTCACCGAAACCGGCCGGGTCAGCCTCACCATCTCGCCACAGCCCGACGGCAGCATCGGTTTTGCGGTGCAGGACTCGGGCATCGGCATTCGCCAGGATCAGCAGCAGATCATCTTCGAGGCCTTCCGCCAGGCCGATGGCACGACCAGCCGGCGCTATGGCGGCACCGGCCTGGGCCTGTCGATTTCGCGCGATCTCACCGCGCTGCTGGGCGGCTCCATCACGGTGCAGAGCCAGGTGGGCCAGGGCAGCGTCTTCACGCTGCTGCTGCCAGGCCTCTGGAGGCAGCCGCAGTCAACATCCGGGCCGTCAGGAACTGCGCCGGCACAGCCAGTGCAGGCGATGGCACCGGCATTCACGGCCTTGCCTGGTGCGGCTGCGCCGGTGCCGACTTTTCCCGACGACCGGCACCAGCCGGCCAGTGCTCGCCTGCTGCTGGTGATTGAAGACGATGCTGTTTTTGCGCAGATCCTGTACGAGCTCGCCCATGAGCTGAACTACAGCTGCCTGGTCGCCCACGGCGCCGAAGACGGTTATGCACTGGCGACACAGTTTGTGCCAAGCGCCATCCTGCTGGACATGGGCCTGCCCGACCGGCCGGGCCTGTCGGTGCTGCAACGGCTCAAGGAAAACCCGCAAACCCGCCATATCCCGGTGCATGTGGTGTCGGGCCAAGACCGCAGCGAGGCAGCCTTGCAGATGGGCGCCATTGGCTATGCCCTCAAGCCGACCACCCGCGACCAGCTCAAGGAGGTCTTCAGGAAACTCGAAGACCAGCTGACGCAAAAAATCAAGCGCCTGCTGCTGGTCGAAAACGACACGCTGCAGCGCAACAGCCTGATGGAACTGATTGGCGATGACGACGTGGAAATCACGGCGGTGGCCACCGGGCGGGAGGCGCTGGCGCTGCTGGCCGGCACCATTTTTGACTGCATGATCATTGACCTCAAGCTGCCCGACATCCAGGGCTACGAGTTGCTCCAGCGCATGTCCAGCGAAAACATCTGCTCGTTCCCGCCCGTCATTGTCTACACCGGACGCAAGCTGACGCGCCAGGAAGAAGCCGACCTGCTGAAGTATTCACGCACCATCATCATCAAGGGCGAGCGCTCGCCCGAACGGCTGCTCGATGAAGTTACCCTCTTCCTGCACAAGGTCGAGTCGGGCTTGTCGGCAGAACGGCAGACCCTGATGAAGATCGCCCGCAACCGGGACAAGGTGTTTGAAGGCCGCAAGGTTCTGCTGGTGGACGACGATGTGCGAAACATCTTTGCCCTGACCAGCGCCCTGGAAAACAAGGGCCTGCGGGTGGAAATCGGCCGCAATGGTTTCGAGGCCATCAGCAAGCTCGACGAAATCAGCGATATCGACCTGGTGCTGATGGACATCATGATGCCGGGCATGGACGGACTCGAAGCCACGCGCTGCATCCGCCAGAACCCGCGCTTGCAGAAGCTGCCCATCATTGCCGTGACCGCCAAGGCCATGAAGGACGACCAGGAGCAATGCCTGGAGGCCGGTGCCAATGACTACCTGGCCAAGCCGATTGATCTCGATCGCCTGTATTCCTTGCTGCGCGTGTGGATGCCGAACATGGAACGGCCCTGAGCATGCCGAAAAAAGCAAAGAGCCCGGACTTGTCCCCATGGGGCTGCATTCCACCAGGCAGCCCGGCAGCGGCCGTGCCGGTCGCGGAAGACCTCGCGCGCCAGACCGAGACCGAACTGCGCCTGCTGATGGAAGCCATTTACCGCCAGTACAGCTACGATTTCCGGGACTATGCAGGCGCATCGCAAAAGCGCCGGGTGCTTCAGGCGCTGACGCAATTCGAATGTCCGGGCATCCCGGCCCTGCAGGCCGCAATACTGCAGGATCCCGGCCTGTTCATGCGGCTGCTCCAGTACCTGACGATTGCGGTCAGCGAGATGTTCCGCGACCCGACTTTTTTCCTCGCCTTGCGCCAGCAGGTGATTCCGCTGCTTCAAACCTATCCGTCGCTCAAGATCTGGATTGCCGGCTGCAGCACCGGCGAGGAAGCCTATTCGCTGGCCATCCTGCTGAAGGAAGAAGGCCTGCTGGAGCGCTCGCTGATCTACGCGACCGACATCAACGCCAAGTCACTCGACAAGGCGCGCCAGGGTATTTTCTCGCTGGCCAGCATCAGGGACCACACGGTCAACTACCAGAAAGCCGGCGGCCAACGGGCATTTTCCGACTACTACACTGCGGCCTATGACGCGGCGATTTTCGACAAGTCACTGCGCGAGAACATCATCTTTGCCGACCATAGCCTGGCGACCGACAGCGTGTTTTCGGAAACCCAGCTGGTGCTGTGCCGCAATGTGCTGATCTATTTCAACAAGAAGCTGCAGGACAGGGCGCTGGGCCTGTTTCATGAATCGCTGAGCCATCGCGGCTTTCTGGGCCTGGGCAGCAAGGAAAGCATCGACTTTTCGTCTTACGCCACGCGCTTTGAGCCGCTGCTCAAGCCAGAGCGAATTTTCCGCAAGCGCTAAGCGGCCGGTCGCGATGAAAAGACTGGAAAAAATTGCAGCAGAACATGCGATCGAAGCGCTCGTTATTGGCGCTTCAGCCGGCGGCGTGCAGGCCTTGCTGACCTTGTTGTCGGGATTGCCCGCCGATTTCCACCTTCCCATGGTGGTGGTGCTGCATTTGCCCGAAGACCGGGACAGCAAGCTGGCCGAGATTTTTCAGCACCGCTTGCCGATCCCGGTGCGCGAGGCGCTTGACAAGGAAAGCATCGCACCGGGCACGCTGTATTTCGCAGGGCCGGGCTACCACCTGTCGGTGGAAATGGACCGGACTTTTTCATTGAGCGGTGAAGAGCCGGTGCATTACTCGCGCCCGTCGATTGATGTGCTGATGGAATCTGCCGCAGACGCTTATGGCGCCCGCCTGGCCGGAATTTTGCTCACCGGCGCCAATATCGACGGTGCCGCCGGACTGGCTAAAATAGGCGAACGAGGCGGGCTCGCGGTGGTGCAGGATCCTGCCGAAGCCCAGGCGCCCACCATGCCCGAAGCGGCCATCCGCAAGCGGCAACCCCATCTGATCCTCACTCTGGACGGCATCCGCAGCCTGCTCCTCCAACTAGATAAAGCCTCATGCCCGACACCACCGCAAAACTTCTGATCGTTGACGATCTTCCTGAAAACCTGCTGGCGCTCAACGCGCTGATTCGCCAGGAGGGCCGCACTGTCTTCCAGGCTTCGTCGGGTGAAGACGCACTGAACCTGCTGCTGGAGCATGAATTTGCGCTGGCCATTCTGGATGTGCAGATGCCGGGCATGAATGGCTTCGAGTTGGCCGAGATGATGCGCAGCACCGAAAAGACGCGCCACATTCCCATCGTGTTCGTGACGGCCGCTGGCAAGGAGTCGAACTACGCCTTCAAGGGCTATGAGTCCGGTGCGGTGGATTTTTTGTACAAACCGCTGGACATTGATGCCGTCAAGGGCAAGGTCAATGTGTTTGTGGCGCTTTACCGGCAACGCCAGGAGATCCGGCACCAGCTGGTGGCGCTGGAGAAAAGCCGAAAAGAACAGGAAGCGCTGCTGGCCCAGTTGCAGACGACGCAGCAGGAACTGCAAAAGGCCGTGCGGATGCGCGACGATTTCATGTCGGTGGTGGCGCATGAGCTGCTCACGCCGCTCAACAGTCTTTTTCTTGAAACGCAAATGCGCAAGCTGGAACTGGACCGGGACAATCCCGACCTGTTTCAAAAAACAGGCCTGGCCGAGATGTTCAGCCGCGACCAGCAGCAGATCCAGAGCATGGTGGAACTGATTGACGACATACTGGATGTCTCGCGTATCCAGCACAAGCGGCTGTCGGTTCGGCCACGGTCCACGGAACTCTCCAGCCTGGTGAAACGCGCCGTAGGCCAGCTGTCCAGTCAGGTGGCAGCGGCAGGTATTCCTGTTACGGTGCAGGCTGATCAAGAGATTCAGGGCTGCTGGGATGAATTCCGGATCCAGCAGGTGATCATCAACCTGCTGACCAACGCGCTGCGCTACGGCGATGGCAAGCCGGTCAGCATCAGCCTGGTTGCGGTGCCGGACGGTGCGCGCATTGACGTTTGCGACCAGGGCAAGGGCATTGCTGCGGGCGACCAGCAGCGTATTTTTGAGCAGTTCGAACGCGGCGCAGACCCCATCAGCCCGGACGGCTTTGGCTTGGGTCTTTACATCAGCCGGCAACTCGTCGAGGCCCATGGCGGCAGCATCGAGCTGGCGAGCAAAGCGGGAAAGGGCTCGGTCTTTAGCGTCACCCTGCCCCTGGCTGTGCCCGAGACAGCCGCCCTGTGATCTGTTCACTCGATTCCTGCGGCCCGACAGGGGGCATGGGGCATGAGAAAATAGCCGATTGAATTCAGCCAATTACAGGATTTTTCTCATGGACGCAGAACACATCAACCTCATCTCCAACCAGATCGAGGACCTCAGCAACCGGGTCAATGAACTCAGGGGGTATCTTTGACTACCCTGCCAAAGCCCGTAAACTGAACGAAGTCAACGCCGCGCTCGAAGACCCCAAGGTCTGGGACAACCCCAAGCGCGCGCAGGAACTCGGCCGCGAGAAAAAATCCCTCGAAGACGTGGTGCTCACGCTGGACCGGCTGGAGCAGGAACTGTCGGACAACACCGAACTGTTCGAAATGTCCAGGGACGACAACGACGAGGCCGGCATGCGCGCCATTCAAGGCGAAGCCGCCAAGGTGGCCGAGGAAGTCGAGAAGATGGAATTTCGCCGGATGTTCAACAACCCGGCCGACCCCCTGCCCTGCTTTCTGGACATCCAGGCCGGCGCCGGCGGCACCGAAGCCTGCGACTGGGCCAGCATGCTGCTGCGCCAGTACCTCAAGTACGCCGAGCGCAAGGGCTTCAAGACCACGGTCGAAGACGAGTCGCCAGGCGACACGGCCGGCATCAAGGGTGCCACCATCAAGATCGAAGGCGAATACGCCTTTGGCCTGCTGCGCACCGAAACCGGCGTGCACCGCCTCGTTCGCAAGTCGCCGTTCGACTCGTCGGGCGGGCGCCACACCTCGTTTGCCTCGGTGTTTGTCTATCCCGAGATCGACGACTCGATCGAGATCGACATCAATCCGTCGGACGTGCGCACCGACACCTTCCGCGCTTCCGGCGCCGGCGGCCAGCACATCAACAAGACCGACTCGGCGGTGCGCCTGACGCACATCCCGACCGGCATCGTGGTGCAGTGCCAGGACGGTCGCTCGCAGCACAGCAACCGCGACGTGGCCTGGAAGCGCCTGCGCTCGCGCCTGTATGACTTCGAGTTGCGCAAGCAGCAAGAAGCCCAGCAAAAGCTCGAGGACACCAAGACCGACGTGGGCTGGGGCCACCAGATCCGCAGCTATGTGCTGGACAACAGCCGCATCAAGGACCTGCGCACCAACGTCGAAGTCTCGGCCACCCAGAAGGTGCTGGACGGCGATCTCGATGTCTTCATCGAAGCTTCGCTGAAGCAGGGCGTCTAAAAAAAGCGGCGGCTCTGGCCGTTGCTGTCGGTTTTTCAAAAAATAAGTGAGGAAGCCAGCCATGCTGCAAAT
>JBDSZF010000282.1:0-7441 GCA_039925285.1 Polaromonas sp. | reverse complement strand
GTAGGCATTGTGGTCAAAATGGAGGATTACATCACTGCGGCCGCACACAAAGCGATGCCGTGTCGCAGAACTCAAGAAATGCAGGTCAATAGGCGAAACTTTTTGCCCTGGGTTGAGCACCTTTCCGAGCCTCAAACTTTCCGAACACCGCCTAGAGCAGAATCGCCCTGACTGGCAACAGCCCGCACTCCCCCATGTACCTCGTATTTGTTTCCTTGAAGTTCTTGCTGGTCAGGGTGATTCCGCTCTAGCTTGCAGCCGCTTTCGTTGGCTTCAACTGCCGAAAATAGGTTCATTCTGGAGTGCTTCGTGCAGCGCTGGCAGGCAAGAGGTCACTTTCGAGGAAGCGCGTGCGCATCTGGGCGTCGAGACCCAGCGGCAGTGGTCAGACAAGGCGATTGCGCGCACCACGCCCTGCCTGCTGGGCTTGTACTCCGTCGTCACGCTGGCCGCCCAGAATCTGTTTTCGACCGGGCAGCTCTACCGGCGCTGCGCCGCCTGGTATCCCAAACCACAGGCTACGTTCTGCGACACCATCGTCTGCGTGCGCCGCGACTTATGGAGCCACGCGTATTTTTCAACCTCGCCCCACGAGAGCGACATAGTGAAAATTCCGCGACCTTTGGTCGATCGCTTTATCGATTCACTTTGTTATGCGGCTTGAATGGACAAAGTCCAGCTGAGCAGCCATCACAGCAATCCTGGCGACTGAACAGTGAGCACGACAGTCTGTAGCTGGCCGTCGCGCTCACGGGTTCGCAACCACCACAGCGCACCTTTTTTAAGGGCGCAGTCAGCCTCCTGAAAACCCAGCAACTGCGCAACCGTCTGCCCCAGCGTAGGCTGGTGTCCTATCACCAGCATAGGCACCTTGCTCATGGGCCATTGCACCAGTTCCAGCAACTGAGCCGGCGTTGCACCGGGAGCCAGTTCGGTGCGAATCTTGAATGTACGTCCCAGCGCGAGGGCGGTCTGTTCACAGCGCCGTGCCGGACTCGCCAGGATGCGGGTACTTCCAGGCAACTGCCGGTCCAGCCATTCAGCCATCCGGGCAGCCTCTTTTTCTCCGCGCGCGGTCAGCTTGCGTTCCAGGTCGCTTTGCGCGTTCATTTCAGCTTCGGGAAACTCTTCCGCCTCGGCGTGACGCCACAAAATCAGGTCCATGGTGACTACCTTTCGCGTAGTTTTGATGCCGAGTAGCGCGCCATCAGCGCAGATTGCGCACCATGGCGCTGCGCCGGATCAGCCGGATTCACCCGCTTGTAGGTGCCGTCCGGCTGCAAATCCCAGGCGTCGCGCCCGTCATGCAGGTAAGCCACCAGGCATTCGTCAATGATGCGCTGGCGGATCGCCGCGTCGGTCACCGGCCAGGCCAGTTCGACCCGGCGCAGCATGTTGCGGTTCATCCAGTCGGCGCTCGACAGATAAAGCTTTTCGTCTTCGCCGCAGCGAAAGTAAAACACCCGCGAATGCTCCAGGAAACGGCCAATCACCGAGCGCACCCGGATGTTGTCGGTCACGCCAGGAAGCTGTGCCGGCAGCATGCAGGCGCCGCGCACGATCAGGTCAATCCTGACGCCGCACTGCCCTGCCTTGATGAGCGCCCGCATCAGGTCTTCATCGGTCAGGGCATTGGTCTTGACCACAATGCGCGTGTCTTTTCCCTGCAGCGCGGCCTGGGCCAGCGAATCAATCTTTTCCAGCAGCTTGCGGTGCAGCTGAAACGGCGCCAGCAGCAGGCGGTGCAGCCTGGGCACGCGGCTATGGCTGGCCAGATGGACAAAAACATTGTCAATGTCTTCAGTCAGCAGCGGGTCGGCCGTCAGGTAGCTCACGTCGGTGTACAGACGGGCCGTGCTGGGGTTGTAATTGCCGGTGGACATGTGGCCATAGCGCACCAGGCGCCGGCCCTCGCGCCGGGTCACCAGCAGCATCTTGGCATGGGTTTTCAGGCCCATCACGCCATAGACCACCTGCGCCCCGATGGATTCGAGCATCTCGGCCCAGTTGATGTTGGCTTCTTCATCAAAGCGCGCCTTGAGCTCGACCACCACCGTGACTTCCTTGCCGAGCCGCACCGCCTCGCGCAGCAGCAGCATCAGTTCGGAATCCGAACCGGTGCGGTAAATGGTCTGCTTGATGGCCAGCACCTGCGGATCATTGACGGCCTCGCGCAGAAAGGCCAGCACGCCATCGAAGCTTTCAAAAGGCTGGTGAATCGACACGTCGCCCTGACTGAGCCGTTCAAAAAAGGACTGCCCGGGCTGGAGCTGCCTGGGATAACACCCCTTGTAGCGCGGAAAAAGCAGCTTGGGGTCATTCACCAGATCCACCAGCTGCGTCAGCCTGACCAGGTTGACCGGCCCATGCACCCGGAAAAGCGCCGGCACCGGCAGGTTGAACTGCTTGCGCAAAAAGCTGGAAAGATAGTCCGAACAGCCCGCCGACACTTCGAGGCGAACCGCCTGCCCGTAGTGGCGCTGCTCCAGCCCCAGGCGCAGGGCGGTTCGCAGGTTTTTTACATCGTCCTCATCCACTTCCAGATCGGAATGACGGGTCACGCGGAACTGCGAAAACTCCCCCACCGTGCGGCCGGGAAACAGGTCCACCAGATGCGAGCGGATGACGCTGGACAGCGACAGGAACAGTTTTTCGCCGGTTTTACCGCCCCGGCTCGGCATGTGGATCAGGCGCGGCAATACCCGGGGCACCTTGACGATGGCAATTTCATTCTCACGGCCAAAGGCATCGCGACCGCCCAGGCGGACGATGAAATTGAGCGACTTGTTGGCCACCTGCGGAAACGGATGCGAAGGATCCAGCACGACCGGAATCAAGAGCGGCCGAACCGAATTTTCAAAATACGCCTTGACCCAGCGCCGCTGCGCCGCATTGCGCTCGCCATGCGAGACGATGCGGATGCCCTGCTGCCTGAATGCGGGCAGCAACTCATTGTTGTACAGCGCATACTGCCGCGCCACCATGTCATGAGCGATGCCTGAGAGCGCCTTGAACGACTCGATCGTGTAGATGCCTTTTTGCTCATTGTTCTGGGCAGCGGTCAGATGCGGGGCCGCCCTGACTTCAAAAAACTCGTCCAGATTGGAAGACACGATGCACAGAAACCGCAGTCGCTCCAGCAGCGGCACCTCGACGCGCCGCGCCCAGTCAAGCACCCGCTCATTGAAGGCGAGGATACTGCGGTCGCGGTCGATGAACTTGATGGGCACAGCGGCAGGGGGCATTGCAATGGGCGAAATCGGGGTCAGCAAGGCAGGTCTTTTCATTCAAAAAATAGCCCCAAGTATTTACTGCCTTGATGACAACGATATGACAGTTTTGTGACTTGATCGTGCTTCACAGGCTGCTCGTGCGAAAAGGCCCGGCCGCTGACATTTTTAGAGTGATTGATTCAGTGCATTTTGCGTGATCGATGACAGCGTGCCGCGCGTGGTGATGACTTCCGGGTCCAGTGTCACCTCGATCAGCGTGCCCTCGGGTCGCGCCAGCGCAGCCAGCAGTTCGGCTTCAAATTCTGCCGTTCGGGTGATCCGCACGCCGGCATAACCGTAGGCGCGTGCCAGCGCGGCAAAGTCCGGATTGTTCAGGCGCGATCCGCTTTCATGCTGCGGATACTCACGTTCCTGGTGCATGCGAATGCTGCCGTACATGCCGTTGTTGAGCAGCACGATGATGCTTTTGGCACCATGCTGCACAGCCGTGGCGAGTTCCTGGCCATTCATCAAAAAGTCGCCATCGCCAGCGATGGTGAAGGCCACCCGTCCGCTCGTGATGGCGGCGGCAATGCCGGCCGGCACACCGTAACCCATGGCGCCAACGGTAGGCGCCAGTTGTGTCTTGTGTCCCTTGGCGAGCCCATGGTGTTTGAAAAACCGGTGAATCCAGCTGGCGAAATTACCCGCGCCATTGGTCAGCACCGCGTCCGTCGGCAGGTAGCGCTGCAGCAGGCCGACGATGGCAGGCATGTCAATATCGCCAGGCAAGGCTTGCGGCTCCAGGTTGGCCCGGTAGTCTTCGTTGGCTGCGGCGGTCCACGCTTCCCACGGGACAGACAGCGGCGCCGTCAACACCTCCAGGGAACGGGCCGCCGCATTCATGGTGGCACTGATCGCCAGGTCGGCCTGATACACGCGGTTGAGCTCTTCAGCGCTGGCGTGGATATGCACCAGTTTCTGTTTCGGCCTGGGCGCTTCAATCAGCGTGTAGTTGCCCGTCGTCATCTCCCCCAGTCGTGGGCCGATGGCAATGATCAGGTCGCTGGCCTTGACGCGGGCCGCGAGTTTCGGATTCAGGCCAATACCCACATCGCCGGCATACAAGGGATGGTGATTGTCAAACGTGTCCTGAAACCGGAAGGCATTGCCCACCGGCAGCTTCCAGTTTTCGGCAAAACGCTGCAGCGCCTGGGCCGATTGGGGCGTCCAGCCGCCGCCGCCGGCAATGATGAGCGGTTGCCTGGACGCCAGCAGCATTTCGCGCAAGGTGCGCAGGGCACCGGGGTCGCTCCAGGATTGAGTCGCCTCGAGCCGGGGCAAGGGCTGGGCATCGGTCATCCGGGTCAGCATGTCTTCGGGCAGCACCAGCACCACCGGACCGGGCCGGCCATTCATCGCCGTGGCAAAAGCGCGGGCCACATATTCAGGGATGCGGTCGGCATCGTCAATGCGCTCGACCCGTTTGGCAAAGCCCTTGGTACTGGGGCCGAAAAAGCTTGAATAGTCCACCTCCTGGAATGCCTCGCGATCGCGGCAATCGCTGGCCACATCACCGACCAGCAGCACCATCGGCGTTGAATCCTGGAAAGCGGTATGCACGCCGATGGATGCATTGGTGGCACCCGGTCCGCGCGTGACCATGCACACGCCGGGCCGGCCGGTGAGTTTGCCGTGGGCCTCGGCCATGAAAGCCGCGCCGCCTTCCTGGCGGCAGGTGATGAACTGGATATGTTCGCGCCTGGCATGCAGGCCGTCAAGCACCGCCAGATAGCTTTCACCGGGAACACCGAATGCATGGGTTACGCCCTGGGCCAGAAGGCAGTCAACAAGAAGGTGGCCGGCAAGTTGTGAGGTCATGGCTTCATTGTGCCTTGGCATCACGCCCCGCCAGTATGGGTCCGCGTCAACACCCCCAACCCGGTCTGGGCCGGGGGTGTCGGGTCACTGCGCGCGGATCGGCTCGCCGCCGACAATGCGCGTCGGCAACCCCTCCACGTTGCTCGGCAGGTGCGTCGTTGCGCCGCCGGGCGTGTAGTGCAGCACCACCACGCGTCGCCCGCTAGCGTCTTGTTCGATCCAGACGCCGTCGACGCCGGGAATACGCATCAGGTCATCAACGACGGCCTTTGGAAGAACGTCTGCCGCAGCATTTGGCGACGGGGCCGGCTGCCCGATGACCGGCACAGGCTCCGATGCAAGAAAATCCAACGATTCGGGTGGCAAGCTGGTCACCATGACAATTCTCCTGGTTACTCGTGCGAAGAGTTAACAAAAAATGCGTGGTGGAGATTGTGAACGATCAGGTCACCAGCTGCACGTCCAGCCTCGCCAGCACGCTGGCTATCGGATTACCGAAGGTGGTCCCGCCGCCACCTGCGAACAGCAGCGCCACCGGCGCACGGCGTGCGTCCCAGGTCCAGATGAGTGAACCCGAATCACCACCGGCACTGAAGTTGCCGCTGGGTGAGCGCACTGCGATCTGGTTGATGAAGCGCGCCACGCGCCCACCGCCGTAGTTGACATTGATCGTGACGCCGACAGCCGTGATCCTGCCGCTGGTGAGTTGCGTCGTCCGTCCCGATTTGCCGACCGGCATGCCCAGAACAGCCGCGACCGGTGTGGAGCCAACGCGAAAGTAACGAATGATCCCGCCGGAGATATACATCAATTCACGGCGCACGCGCTCTGGCCAAGCCCAGCCCGTGGCGCAATCGACGATGTTGGAGGCGCCTGCGGCAAAACTGATGGGCACAAAGCGCTCAAGCACAGCGATCTGGTCGGCGGGATGCTTCCCTCCGTCGTACGGGCCAGGCTGGAGGATCGACGCGCCCAGCGGTCCGCCGTTGGTGTTCGCCAGCACGTGGTTGTTGCTGAGGATCATCAGCCGGTTGTTGCGCGGGGCACTGCGGCCGCGCACCAGGCAGCCGAGCGTGCCTGCGGTAATGGCGATGTGCCCGCAGCTGATGCCGCCCGGCGCGGGCCGCAGGCGCATGCGGTGCGGTTGTGCATCGATCACACCGGTGTGCACTGCATGGATCGGGAAGTCGCTGTCGGCGAGCGCCGAGACGCCAGCCACCGAGGCGAGTCGGGCGCGCAATTCTCCAGACGACTCGGGCTCGAGCGTGTAAACCTCAATGACCGGATCACCCGGTGAACCCGCCATCAAAGTGCCGTCGCCCAGACCGATACCGACGCCGACGATATTGGAGTCCATGGCCGCCTGCGACTGTGCCCCGGTCGCCTCGCCACTGATGCTGGCCAGCAACTTCTCCAGCTCCGCCTTCACGGCAAGGATCTGACCATCGACGCCGGACAGGAAGGCCTCGACCTCGGATTCTGCGGCTTCGGCCGCCATCGCGTCTTCTGAACCCGGCGCCTCGTAGCCTGAAAGATCGCTAGACACCTCCTGTTGGCTGTCGTCGGAATCGGGTTCCTGGAATTCGCTCTGTGACTTCTTCGTAGCCATATTGATCTCCTAAGCAGGCCGTCAGGCCCTCTGGGTTGGATAAAAAAACCACCAAACGAAGCGCCCGAGACGGTGCTTCGCGCGAGACTGGCTTTGCAGCCACCTCCAGAAGGACTCTATGTATGAGAGTTAGAACTGAATTGATAAAACGCAATTCAGCACAATAAATATGAAAAAACATCTTTTATCAAAAAATTAATAAAAATCATCGATTCCACTGAATTAATAGCATGATGCAGTTGAACAGCAAGCGCAGGAGGCCATTTCAATAAAAAAACCGTCTTAACAGACGGTTGAATCGAGCGCGTCGATGATTTCCCCTGGGGTTTGCAGATACTGTCAATGCCCGGGTGCAGACAATGCGTTGAATCGATTCGGCCATCTTCAGCCATGAGCCGCTCATCGGTGCGTACAAAGGCATCACCCCGTGCGCAAACAATTCAACACCAACGACGATGTCAGGTGCCTTTTATCTTGGCTATGTCACCGTTAAATGTGGAAATTTTGTCCCCGAGGAGTAGAGTCGATAGCGAACTCGCCCGGAGGTAGCCATGAACGCCGAAACTTTCAATGGGTTGATGAAACAAGTAGCCCTGCTCACGCTGCACCAGCGCGAGTTACTCCGAAAGCGGCTTGATGCGCTCGATGGCGAGCAAAAAGCGCTGGCCGTCATCGAGTCGCCAAGCTCGGACCAGCCGCGCAGCTGTCCGCACTGCCAGGGCACCGCCATTGACCGGCA
>JBDSZF010000281.1:0-5298 GCA_039925285.1 Polaromonas sp. | reverse complement strand
CGCGCAGCAGCAGCAGCCAGACCTGGGTCTTGATGACTTCGCCGGCTTCATTGGTCTGGTCGGTGGCGAGTACCAGGGACTTGACCGTGGTTTCCAGCGGGATGCCGAGCAGCTCGGCGACATCGGCGCAGGTGGCCTTGCCGGGCGTTGGGGTTTTGACCAGGGTTTGGGATGCAGCCTGGCGCGGGCCGGCCGGGGCCAGCGCTTCGGCTTTTTCCATATTGGCCGCGTAGTCGCTGGTTGGGCAATAAACGATGGCGTCCTCGCCGGTGGCGGCAATCACCTGGAACTCTTCGCTCAGGTCGCCGCCGATGGCGCCGCTGTCGGCTGCCACGGCACGGTAGGTCAGGCCAAAGCGGTCAAAAATCCGGCGATAAGCCTGTGCCATGTTTTGATAGCTGGCTTTGGCTGCGGTCGGGTCGCGGTCGAAGCTGTAGGCGTCCTTCATGATGAATTCGCGCCCCCGCATCAGGCCAAAACGCGGACGGCGTTCGTCGCGGAATTTGGTCTGGATCTGGTACAGGTTTTTCGGCAACTGCTTGTAGCTGCGGATGTCCTGGCGCATCACGTCGGTGATGACTTCCTCGCTGGTCGGCTGGACCACAAAATCGCGTCCATGGCGGTCCTTGATGCGCAGCAGCTCGGGGCCCATCGCGTCGAAGCGGCCGGTTTCCTGCCAGAGTTCAGCGGGCTGGATCACCGGCATGCTCATTTCGATAGCGCCGGCGCGGTTCATTTCCTCGCGAACAATCGCTTCGACCTTGCGGATCACGCGCAGGCCCATGGGCATGTAGTTGTAGATGCCGGCGCCCAGTTTCTTGATCAGGCCGGCGCGCATCATGAGCTGGTGACTGACAATTTCTGCGTCGGCAGGTGCTTCCTTGAGGGTGGAAATGAAGAACTGGGAGGCTTTCATGGGCTATTTTTCTGGGTTTGGAGACTGTCGTCCTGCTGTGCGCTTGGCGGGGGCGCCTGCGCTGTGCATAATGGACTCAGTTTAAAAAATTTGAGGTTTGATTATGCTTGACAGGGACGGTTTTCGGCCCAATGTTGGCATCATCTTGCTCAACCAGCGAAGTCAGGTATTTTGGGGCAAACGTATCCGTACCCACTCATGGCAATTCCCGCAGGGCGGCATTGATCGGGGCGAAAACCCTGAACAGGCCATGTTCCGCGAGTTGCATGAAGAGGTCGGATTGCACCCACAGCACGTTCAGGTGCTAGCCCGTACCCGAGACTGGTTGCGCTATGAGGTGCCTGACCGGTTCATCCGCCGCGATGCGCGCGGACATTACAAAGGCCAGAAGCAAATCTGGTTCCTTCTCCAACTGGTCGGTTACGACTGGGATTTAAATCTGCGCGCAACAAACCATCCCGAGTTTGATGCCTGGCGCTGGAACGACTACTGGGTGCCGCTTGATGTGGTGGTGGAGTTCAAGCGGGGCGTTTATGAGATGGCGCTGACGGAGCTGTCGCGCTTTGTGCCGCGTTGCGAGTTCCGGTTTGACGCACGCCCCGAACAACGCAACCGCTATTTGCGCGGCGGCCTGCACCAGCGCGACCTGCTGGCCAACCAGGCTGCCGAGTCAAATGCCTGTGCATCAGGAAGCCCCATTCCGTCTTATGCAACCAGGCTGGGCATGCCCTTCGAGCTGCCGCCTGGTGCCACTTTCGAGCCCGATCCGCAGACCAGTTTCGGCGTGGAATCACCCACGAAGAAACCATGAAATTCAAGTCGGCATCCCGCATCGCTTGCGGGCTCTTATTGAGCCTGTCCAGCATGGTCTGGGCCCAGTTCTTGCCCGAAGATCCTGAATGGAAGGAATCCGACGTGCCGCCACCGCCGGCTTTTGATATCGGCAAGCTGGTCACGTTTGAGGTGTCGCCCAACTCTTCGCTGGTTTTTGGCGTCGATCCGGCATCCATCAGCCTTTCCAAAAGCGATGGCCTGGTGCGCTATGTGATGGTGGCGACCAGTGCCAGCGGTGCACGCAACGTGATGTATGAAGCCATCCGCTGCTCTACCGGTGAATTCAAGACCTATGCCCGCTACTCGCCGGAAGGGCGCTGGGACATGGCCAGCAATCCGGTATGGCGTTCGATGTTTGGCAATATGCCGTCCAAGCATGCGCTGTATTTTGCAAAGGCAGGAGCCTGTGACAATGCGTCATCGGCGTCGTCAGTCAATGAGTTGGTGCGCCGACTTAAAAAACCGGGTTACTGAGCCACAGCGTGATCGCCCCCTGCATGCCCCCATGGTGTGGGGCGGCATGATGAAGCAGGCTTAGCGGCTCAGGATCAAATTGGTGCGGTGAACCATTTCGGACTCACCTGTGTAACCGAGAATTTTCTCGAATTCAGAGGAAACTTTCCGGCAAATCAGACGGGCTTCCGAACTGGAGTAATTGGCCAGCCCTCGCGCAATTTCAGTGCCGTCGGCATCCTTGACGGCAATCACGTCGCCGCGTGAAAAATCACCCTGGACACTCGTCATGCCGATGGGCAGCAGACTCTTGCCGCCGCCCTGCACCATGCTGGCGGCGCCCGGGTCCACCGTCACCGCTCCGCGGAGCTGCAAATGATCGGCCATCCATTGCTTGCGTGCCTGCATCTTTTGGGTTTGCGCCACCAGCAGCGTACCAATCGCCTCGCCTTGAGTCAGCCGTATCAAGGCCAGGGGCTCGCGGCCCCAGGCAATCACCGTCGAAGCGCCTGAACCTGCAGCCCGCTTGGCCGCCAGGATCTTGGTGATCATGCCGCCCCGGCCAATGCTAGAACCGGCGCCGCCCGCCATCGCTTCGAGTGCCGTATCTCCGGCTTTGGCTTCATGCACAAACTGTGCGGACGGGTCTTTGCGCGGATCGGCGGTGTACAGGCCTTTCTGGTCGGTCAGGATGATGAGCGCATCGGCTTCGACAAGGTTGGCCACCAGCGCGCCCAGCGTGTCGTTGTCGCCGAACTTGATTTCATCATTGACGACGGTGTCGTTTTCGTTGATGACAGGCACCACGCCCAGCTGCAGCAGGGTCAGCAGGGTGGAGCGGGCGTTGAGGTAGCGTTCGCGGTCGGCCAGGTCGGCATGGGTCAGCAGAACCTGCGCGCTGCCGATGCCGTTTTCCCTCAATTTGGTTTCATAGACCTGCACCAGGCCCATCTGGCCCACGGCAGCGGCGGCCTGCAATTCATGGATGGCTTTGGGGCGAACGCTCCAGCCGAGGCGTTTCATGCCTTCGGCAATCGCGCCGCTGCTCACCATGATGACTTCGCGCCCGTCCTTGACCAGGGCCGCCAGTTGTTCACACCACTGGCCGATGGCAACGGCGTCCAGGCCGCGGCCTTCGTTGGTCACCAGGCTGGAACCCACCTTGATCACAATGCGTTTGGCGTTGCGCAGAACAGGGGAGCCTGATGGATCGTGCATTTTTCAGTGTTTCAATGTGCTGGCGCGGTACGGAAGTGCGCTAGCTGCTATGTATTCAATAGCTAAAAAACGAAGGTAATCGCCAGAAACTGGCAGCAATTAATCGGTCGGCGTAGATTTTTGCGGCTCAGGCGGCAACTCGATAAAACGCGGATCAATTTCCTCCTCGGGCTGCTCGCTTTTCTGGACTTCCTTGACGTGCTGATAAATCGTCTTGACGAGTTGCTCGCAACCCTCACGCGTCAGCGCAGAAATTTCAAAGACCGGGCCTTTGAACTTGAAGCGCTTGACGAAATCCTTGACGACGGCTGCACGTTTGTCAGCATCGACCATGTCGAGCTTGTTCAGGACCAGCCAGCGGGGCTTCTTATAAAGCGCTTCGTCGTATTTTTTGAGTTCACCGACGATGGCCTTGGCCTGGGCAACCGGATCGACGTTCTCGTCGAAGGGGGCCAGATCCACAATATGCAGCAACAGGCGGGTGCGCTGCAAATGCCGCAAAAACAGATGCCCCAGGCCGGCGCCTTCAGACGCGCCTTCAATCAGGCCGGGTAAATCAGCGACCACAAAGCTTTGTTCCGGGCCGACCCGGACCACGCCCAGGTTGGGATGCAGCGTGGTGAAAGGATAGTCGGCAATGCGCGGTCGGGCATTGGAGACGGCTGAGATGAAGGTGGATTTGCCGGCGTTGGGCATGCCCAGCAGCCCGACGTCAGCCAGCACCTTCAACTCCAGCTTCAGGCTTTTCCGATCACCAGGCCAGCCGGGTGTCTTGCTGCGTGGCGCGCGGTTGGTCGAGCTTTTAAAGCGCAGATTACCAAAGCCGCCATCGCCGCCTTTGGCGATCAGGACTTGCTCTCCAGGCACCAGCAGCTCAAAAAGAACCTCGCCGGTTTCGGCGTCGGTCAGGATGGTGCCGACCGGCATTTTCAGGATGACATCGTCGCCCTTGGCGCCAAACATGTCGGACCCCATGCCGTGCTGGCCATTGCGGGCCTCATGACGGCGTGAAAACCGGAAGTCCACCAAGGTGTTCAGGTTGATGTCTGCCACCGCATAAACGTGACCACCCCGCCCGCCATCACCCCCGTTCGGGCCACCGAATTCTTTGTATTTTTCGTGGCTGAACGAGACGCAGCCGCTCCCGCCATCGCCAGCGGCAATGTCAATATAAGCTTCGTCAACAAATTTCATGATGGGGTCAAGTGCAGGTAATAGTGAGAATAAGAGATACGTATAGGGGGTCAGTTTACAAACAAAAAAGCCCCGACAGGTCGGGGCTTCGATGCCATCGAAGTGCTCAGCTTACGCTGGAGTCACATTGACGGTCTGCTTGTTCAGAGCGCCCTTGATGGCAAAGGATACCGAACCATCAACCAGTGCAAACAGGGTGTGGTCTTTGCCGATGCCGACATTCACGCCTGGGTGAAACTTGGTGCCCCGCTGGCGCACGATGATGCTGCCTGCGTTGATCACTTCGCCGCCAAATTTCTTGACGCCCAGCATTTTGGGCTGTGAATCACGCCCGTTTCGCGTCGAGCCGCCGCCTTTTTTCTGTGCCATTTTTCGTTACTCCTGGTACTGAACCGATTAACCGACGATGGCGCCGATTTGCAGTTCAGTGAAGTTCTGCCGGTGACCCATGCGTTTCTGATAGTGCTTGCGACGGCGCATTTTGAAAATGCGAACCTTGTCGTGCCTGCCGTGAGACAGGACCGTGACAGTAACAGTTGCGCCGGACACCAAGGGAGTACCAACCTTGATTGAACTGCCTTCGCCGACAGCCAATACCTGGTCAATAACGATCTCTTGGCCTACGTCCGCAGCAATCTGTTCTACTTTAATTTTTTCTCCAGCAGCAACTTTGTATTGTTTGC
>JBDSZF010000280.1:0-3730 GCA_039925285.1 Polaromonas sp. | reverse complement strand
CCTCAAGCTCTGGCCGGGCTTCAAATTTGGACTTGAGCCAGTATTCCACGGCCTTGACGTCGTGGTTGGTGGTTTTTTCGATCGTCTTGATGGCCAGCGCGTCGGCTTCGGAGAAGTTCTTGACGAGGCCGAGCAGGTAGGTGCGCGCGCAGGGACTCAGGGGCTTGAACTCGGCAAACCTGGCATCTGACAGTGCGATGAACCAGGCAATTTCCACCTGAACCCGGCGGTGCATATAGCCTTGCTCGGACATCAGGGGACGCAGGGTGGCAAGTTTGGCGGTGTATCGGCCGTCCAGCGGCGACAGGGCATTGATGGATGAAAAGCTCATGGTCGTGATTGTAGGCCGGAGCGGCCAAAGCAGCGACGCCTGCGCTGCAACGTTGCATCGCAAAGCGACGCTTCAGTCCAGCCGCCCCTTGACTCGATAGAATGCTCTTCTCCCGGACCACGACCAATACCCCAGCCGCATCATGAAACTCATCGGATCCGCCACCAGCCCCTATGTACGCAAAGTGCGTGTTGTGATGGCAGAAAAAAAGCTCGACTACCAGTTTGTACTGGAAGATGTCTGGGCTGAAAACTCGACCATCAGCACGTCCAGCCCGCTGGGCAAAGTGCCTTGCCTGGTCATGGAAGGCGGCGAAGCGGTGTTTGACTCGCGCGTGATCGTCGAATACCTGGACACGCTCTCGCCCGTGGGCAAGCTGATTCCTGCGCAGGGCCGCGAACGCGCCGAGATCAAGACCTGGGAGGCGCTGGCCGATGGCATCATGGATGCCGCCCTGCTGGCCCGTCTGGAGGCCACCTGGGCCGGCCGCAGTGCCGAGCAGCGCTGCGATGCCTGGATCGCGCGGCAAATGGACAAAATCGATCATGCGCTGAAGGCCATGAGCAAGGGACTGGGCGACAAGGCGTATTGCAGCGGCATTCATTTCAGCCTGTCGGATGTGGCGGTCGGCTGTGCACTGGGCTATCTTGATTTTCGTTTTCCGGAGATCAACTGGCGTGAAGCCCATCCCAATCTGGTCAAGCTGCAGGAAAAACTCGCGCTGCGTCCGAGTTTTGCCGAGACGCGGGCGGGCTGATCCCCTGAGGGCCGGGTCGCGTGATGTCAGCCTGTCCCTGCAGCGTGTGCGCAGCAGCGAGTCCGGAAATGCCGGAGCCGGCAATGACGACCTTCAGAGAGGCGCGGCCATGACTGCTCATGCCGCTGCCCGAGAGATAAAAATGTTGCGAAGCGTCCCGGTGCGAACAAGGAAGTGAGGGAGGAGTAAAACCGCCCCGGGTGTGCAGACCGGCCTTGATGGCCGGAAAGGCTTCGCAACAATGAAACTGTTTCTGCCGAGTCCCGGCGCTGCAGTGCCATGCCTGGATCTCCATGGTGAATAAGAGTGCTTGCAGCCTACCCGAGTTCCCTGTTGCCGGGGAACCGGTCGGTAAAGTTTTGTTAAGCCGATGACGGCTTTCACGCCGGCGCTCGCCGTGCTCATGGCCTGGCCAGCTGCTGTTCAATTTCGGCCACAAACTTGCGGCTGCCTGGCTCGGTCATGGAATTGAAGGCGGCCACCGCCGTGCCGTCGCGCGCAATGATGTATTTGTAGAAGTTCCAGCGCGGCGTCATGCCGGTTTTGGCCGCCAGTTGTTTAAACAGCGGGCTGGCGTCCTGGCCAGTCACGCGGGTCTTGGTGAACATCGGGAATTTCACGCCGAAAGTGTTCTCGCAAAAGTCGGCGATCTCCTTGTTGCTGCCGGTTTCCTGCGAAAAATCGTTGGACGGGAAGCCCAGCACGACCAGGCCGCGGCCCTGGTAGTTGGCATACAGCGCTTCCAGGCCCTTGTACTGCGGGGTAAAGCCGCAAAAGCTGGCGGTGTTGACGACCACCACGACCTTGCCGCTGTACTGGCACAGCGACTGCGGTTTTTCGTCCTGCAGGCGCAGCACGTTCTGTTGCAAAAGAGACGGGCAAGCCTGCTGCGCGGCGGGCACCGCCTGGCCAAAGGGGGTGGCCCAGACCTTGGGGCTGGACAGTGCCGCGCTGGCAATCAAGGCCAAAAGCCAAGGGGTGAGGGAAAAAGCGGACATGGCTTGCTCACATAAAAAGGATGGTTGCAAATGGTACGCACAAGCTTTGCTGCTGGATTCAAAATTTTTTTCAGGGCCTGGGGTTTACCGCCAGAGCGGGTTTCCCTGCAAAGGCCCTGCTGACATCGTCTGCCACAGTCCGCTCCTAAAATTCATTCGGCATCATCAGATCGACCACCCCATCCAGTCCGGGGTTGACTGCTATCTGCCAAGGAGTCCGCATGCTTTATCCCGAATTGTTCAAACAGCTGGAGTCCGTCCGCTGGGACATGGAGAAAGACATTCCCTGGTCCAGTTTTGACGCCTCGCTGCTGACCGACGAGCAGGCCCAGACCATCAAGATGAACGCGATTACCGAGTGGTCGGCCCTGCCGGCGACCGAGATGTTCCTGCGTGACAACCGGGGCGACAGCGATTTCTCGGCCTTCATGTCGATCTGGTTTTTTGAAGAGCAAAAGCATTCGCTGGTGCTGATGGAATACCTGCAGCGCTTCAGGCCTGATCTGGTGCCGACAGAGGCGGAGTTGCACGAGGTGCGCTTCGAGTTCGAGTCCGCGCCGCCGCTGGAAACCCTGATGCTGCATTTCTGCGGCGAGATTCGCCTGAACCACTGGTACCGCTGCGCCAGCGAATGGCATACCGAGCCGGTCATCAAGCAGATCTACACCCGGCTGAGCCAGGACGAAGCGCGCCACGGCGGCGCTTATCTGCGCTACATGAAGCGCGCCATCGGAAAATCCGGCAACCAGGCCAAAGCCGCTTTTGCCAAGGTCGGCGTGCTGATGGCGAGCGCGCGGCGCACCGCGCAGGCGCTGCACCCGACCAACCTGCATGTCAACAAAGCCTTGTTTCCGCGCGACACCGTCCAGAGCCGCCTGCCCGACCCCGAGTGGCTGGAGCACTGGCTCGACACCCAGATCCGCTTCGACGCTAGCTGGGAAACGAAAGTGGTCGAGCGCATCCTGCACAATCTGGGGCTTTTGCTGGGCCAGCCTTTCAAGACCGTCCAGCAGCTCAACCACTACCGCAAGGAACTGGGCCGCCAGATCGCCGCGTCCCAGGAGCCCGGCGCCACTTCGCCAGCCTCATGAAGCCACCCGCATTTCTCGACAAGATCGTTGCCCGCGAAGACGCACCCGCCCGTGCCGCCGCGCTGCCGCACCCCGTGGTGTTCACCAACGGCGTGTTTGACGTGCTGCACTGCGGCCACGCCACTTACCTGGCGCAGGCCCGCCAGCTCGGCGCCAGCCTGGTGGTGGCGCTCAATACCGATGCCTCGGCCCGGCGACTGGGAAAAGGCCCGGAGCGGCCGCTGAACCGGCAGGAAGACCGCGCGGTGCTGATGGCGGCGCTCGAATCGGTGAGCCTGGTGACCTGGTTTGACGAAGACACGCCGCTGGAGCTGATCACCGAGATCAGGCCCGACGTGCTGGTCAAGGGCGGCGATTACGACATGGACAAGCTGGCCGAGACGGCGGTGGTCAAGGCCTATGGCGGCCGGGCGCTGGCGATTCCGTTTGTCGATGGCTATTCGACGACGGCGCTGGTGCAGAAGATTCGCGGGGATTCTTCACCACGCTGAGTCGGCCGCCGGGCCGAAAACCCGGCCAGCAAAAGCCTGAAAATCTAACCAGCTATTGATTG
>JBDSZF010000279.1:0-2582 GCA_039925285.1 Polaromonas sp. | reverse complement strand
GCCACTCAGGCCCAGGACCTGACCCCGCAGCCACCCGAGGACGCCGTCTGGCAGGCCGATGCCACTCAGGCCCAGGACCTGACTCCGCAGCCACCCGAGGACGCCGTCTGGGAGGCCGATGCCGCTCAGGCCCAGGACCTGACTCCGCAGCCCCCCGAGGACGCCGCAGGGCAGGCCGATGCCACTCAGGCACAGGACCTGACTCCGCAGCCACCCGAGGACGCCGTATGGCTTGCCGCCAGCGACCACGCGCTGGACCAATTACGCGGCGGTTTCGATATGGGCTCAGGTCTTGTCGTCTCGTTTGGCATCAGCCGCGCCGTGTATGTCAATGACCAGTTGGCGAGCAGCACATCGCTCCAGGTCGGTGACATTACCAAACTCAATCCGGCGCAAGCTCTGGCGCTGAACCAGCAGATGGCCTCACAAACCCTGGTTGTGCAAAACGGCCCGGGCAACACCGTGGAGCCTGGCGCAGCGACGATCCCCTTGGCGACCTACATCCAGAACACGCTTTACAACCAGACTATTCGCAACCAGACCGAGATCCATGCCACCACCAACGGCCTGGGCATCATCAAGAGCCTGAACCTGCAGAACACGCTCAACGACGCTCTCATCAACGCCATCAGAAGCCGATAGCGAAGCGGCTTGCATTGAAATCGTCGGCCAGAGACCCTGTCCAATCACGCGCCCGTTGCTGGATGACGGGTATGCGCCTTGCAGAAGCCTGGTCGCCGCGATCAAGCGTCATCTTCAATGCCGTGTCATGGGTCCGTTTCGGAACTCATGTCAAAATCTTTGCTGAATGAAATTTTCCATCCAATTTGCAGAAGCAGCAGACCCGGCAGAGAAGCCCTCCCCTGCTGCCCTTGAGCAGGCTTGACGGCATGTACCCCGGCGAGCGCTTCAACAGCATCACTCACTTGATAGGCACGCTGCTGGCGATGGCCGGCGCGGTGTTCTTGATCGTGCTGGCAGCGCGCCTGGGCGACCCCTGGAAAATCGTCAGCTTCAGCATCTACGGCATCACGCTGGTCACGCTTTATGTCTTTTCCACGCTCTACCACAGCGTGCGCGGCCCGGCCAAGAACGTGCTGCGCAAGTGTGACCACTGCTCGATTTACCTGTTGATTGCAGGCACCTACACGCCGTTTACGCTGGTGTCGCTGCGCGGCAGCTGGGGCTGGTGGATTTTTGGCGTGATCTGGGGGCTGGCGCTGGCGGGCATCGTGCAGGAAATCTGGCTCGCCAAAGGTTCGCGCATCCTGTCGCTGATCATTTATATACTCATGGGCTGGCTTGCCATGGTGGTGGTGGTGCCGCTGTGGCATGCACTCACGCCGGCAGGCTTTGCCTGGCTGGCAGCGGGCGGTATCTGCTATACGCTGGGCATTATTTTTTATGCCACCGATCACAAGGTGCGCCACGGCCATGGCCTGTGGCACCTGTTTGTGCTGGGGGGCAGCATTTGCCATTTCATCACCGTGCTGCTTTATGTGGCCTGACTACCCGGACCGATTTGACATCCTCCCCGCCCTAAAGGACGAGGATTCCCACTACTGGCGTGCCATATCCGGCACGGAAACCAGATTTATTCAGGATATTTTTAGCGGCATTCACATCTCTGTCATGCACACAGCCACATCCCGAACAAATCCAGTTCCTTATTCCAAGGCCTGCGATACCTTTCGGCCTCGAATCGGGCAGGGTGCCGCAATCCGAGCAGGTCTGGGTTGTATAGCTTTCGTTCACTTCTTCAAACCATGCGCCATGCTTAACAGTCTTGTACGCGAGTTGACTTCTGAAGGACGACCATCCTGCATCGAGAACGGATTTCGCCATGGAGGTCCTGGCGAGTCCGGCGGCGTTCACGTTGCCTACCGCGATGTAATCAAACTCACGCACGATGCGGGTGCTGAGCTGGTGGTGAAAATCGTTCCGGCGATTCGCAATTTGTGCGTGTATTGCCTTGGCGCGGCGCTTCTTGCCCGCCCGCTGCGCGACGGCCAGGGCTTGTTCGGCGCCCCGGTAAATGCGCTGCGCTTCAATCTTTTCGCCCGTGGACAGGGTGGCGAAGTCTTTGAGGCCCAGGTCAATGCCGACGCCCTTGATGGGCTGGCGAACACCGGCCGCAGGGGCATCCACATTAATCATGATGTTCAGGAACCAGTTTCCCCGGCTGTCGCGGGAGAAGTTGGTGCCGTCCTTGATCTTGCCCGCAGGCAGCGCGCGACTGTTGAACACGCGGAACGTGTTGCCGGCAAAGCGGAACGCATCGCCTTCGCGCTTCAGCTCGCGGCCCTTGAGCGGAACCCAGCCCATCGACTTCTTGCCACGGTAGCGCAGATATGGGCGTTTCTTCTGGCTGCGCGACCTGGCGTATTGCTCGCAGACGGAATTGATCGTGCCGGAATGCAGACCAAGTTCCTTGCTGCTGCCGCTCGTGAGTTGATTCAAGTCAAAGCCGCTGTGCCAGCGCCTGCCAAAGCGCAGGGCATCTTTTTGCCGGTCATTACAGAAATTCCAGACGAAGTTCACCGCCCGGCTTTGCTTGTTCAGCAAGCCGTTCAGCGACTTCA
>JBDSZF010000278.1:0-3211 GCA_039925285.1 Polaromonas sp. | reverse complement strand
GGCAATGCTGCTGGTACGCTGCCAGCTCTGCATTGTCAGGTTCGACCGCCAGCGCAAAGCGCAGGTTGGCCAGTGTGTATTCATGCGTGCAGCAGACCCGGGTCGCGCCGGGCAGTGCGGCCAGCTTGTCAAGCGACGCCAGCATTTGCGCCGGCGTGCCTTCAAACAGTCGGCCGCAGCCGCCTGAAAAAAGCGTGTCGCCGCAAAACAGCAGCGGTTTGCCATCCATGTCAGGGGTGTAAAAAGCAATATGGCCTGCCGTGTGACCCGGCACGTCCAGCACCTGAAATTCCAGGCCCAGCGCATGCACCGTATCGCCTTCACGCAAGGGCTTGGAGGGCAGTGGAATGCGCTCTGTGGCCGGCCCATAGACGGTGGCACCGGTCGCTTCGCGCAGCGCATCAACGCCGCCGGTGTGGTCTGCATGGTGGTGCGTGACTAGAATTGACTCCAGTTGCAGTGCGGATTGTTTCAGTGCACGCAATACCGGCGCCGCGTCGCCAGGGTCTACCACCAGGGCGCGCTTGCCATCATGCAGCAACCACAGGTAATTGTCGGCAAAAGCGGGAATTGGAATCAAATACATGCAGTGGTCTCGATGAATCCGGAAATTATAGGTTTGACAGACTGGCTGAAAACTCCACCCGGCGCTTATTTGCTGGCTTGGGAAAGAGCACATTTTGACCAGGCAGTGAGCGATATTTTTGGCTACCATGCCTTGCAGCTCGGCCTGCCCGAACTCGATACCCTGCAAGCAAACCGCATGCCACACAAATGGCTGGCCCTTTCATCCATGCCAGTCCAGTCTCCTTTGCAAGGAAGCCCGATTCATCGGATGGAGCTGGATTCCATAAGTTCCCGGCTTGCCTTGCTGAGCGATCCGGCCGCCTTGCCCTTTCCCGAGAGCAGCCTGGATCTGGTGGTGTTGCCGCATACGCTGGAGCTTGGGAGCGACCCCCATTCTGCCTTGCGCGAGGTCGCCCGCGTTTTGGTTCCTGAAGGCCGGGTGGTCATCAGCGGGTTCAATCCCGCTAGTCTTTGGGGTTTGCGCCAGCGGCGCGACCATCTTTACCAGCGTTTGGGCTACGAGGAGTCGTTTTTCCCCAGGACCGGTGACTTTATGGGTTACTGGCGTCTTCGCGACTGGCTCAGGCTGCTCGACTTTGAGGTAGAGTCTGCGCATTTTGGCTGTTACCGCCCAGCGCTGGGCAGCCAGAAGTGGCTGGATCGGTTCGACTGGATGGATGCGGCTGGTGAACGCTGGTGGCCGATTTTTGGGGCCGTTTATTTTCTGGTGGCGGTCAAACACGTGCGGGGCATGCGCTTGCTGGAGCCGGCCTGGAAAGCCCGTAAAACGCCAGCAGCATCGCCTGTAGCTGTTGCCAATAGAGAGCTGGCCAGTCGCTACAAACCCCAACCCTGATTTTTTGATTTTTAACCCTCCCAGGTTTTCCCTGGAACCGCAAGCAACCATGACCGATTTAGCAGTAGCGCCAAGCATTTCCCAACAACACGTCGTGATTCACACCGACGGCGCCTGCAAAGGCAATCCCGGTCCCGGAGGCTGGGGTGCCTTGCTGGCCTCGGGCGGCACCGAAAAAGAGTTGTTCGGCGGCGAATTGGGTACCACCAACAACCGCATGGAAATGACCGCCGTGATTGAGGCGCTGGCTGCATTGAAAAAACCCTGTGCCGTCACTCTCTACCTCGACAGCCAGTATGTGCTCAAGGGCATCACCGAATGGATTCATGGCTGGAAAGCGAGGGGCTGGCGCACAGCCGCCAAGGCGCCCGTCAAGAATGTTGACTTGTGGCAGCGGCTCGATGCGCTGCTGGTATCGAGCGGCCACACCATCGACTGGCGCTGGGTCAGGGGCCACAATGGCGACCCGGGCAACGAGCGTGCTGATGCGCTGGCCAACAAGGGCGTGGAGCGCGCCCTTGGGCGGCTTTAGAACGGACAGGCTAAAGATGGATGCGCAGCCGGTTGCCGGAATAGTGCGCCCGGCTGGGTAAAGCCCTTGTAAAGGAGAGTGAATCGTTCCATGGATGCGGGCGTGGTCACTTCGATTTCCCTTGCATCCTGCTACATTGAAAAGCCGGTTCCTTTCCTATCACCTTGCACCCACTTCATGGCATCAAAAGCAATTTATACCGTGGTCGCCGTGGCGGGCATTGCAGCGGCTTCAGGCGCGGCCTGGTGGTATCAGAAACCCAGGCCCGCTGGCGGCGCTGTCACCAAGGCCACCGCGCCGGCACAGGGCGCTGCCAGCGCTGGCGCTGCCGCAAAACCGCCTTCGGTGGAAGTCGCGCGGGTAGAGCTGACACGGCTTTCAGATGACGCCCGGGCCGTCGGCAGCCTGCGTTCGCGCCGGGGCGTGGTGCTCCGTCCTGAAGTCAGTGGCCGCATCACGCAGCTCAATTTCACCGATGGCCAGCGGGTGCGCAAGGGCCAGGTGCTGGTGCAGTTTGATGACCAGCTGCCGCAGGCGCAAATCATGCAAAGCCAGGCTGAACTCTCGATTGCCCAGGCCAACCAGAAGCGCAACCAGGAACTGGTGGCGCAAAACTTCATCAGCCAGCGCTCGCTCGATGAAAGTGCCGCCAACCTGCAAGTCGCGCAAGCCAGGCTGGCACTGGCCCGGGCCACGGCGGCGCGCCTCAAAATCATCGCGCCGTTTGACGGCATTGTGGGCATTCGCCAGGTCAATGTCGGTGACTACCTCAAGGATGGCGCTGACATTGTCAATATTGAAGACATTGACGCCATTTACGTGGATTTCCGGTTGCCCGAGCGCTACCAGACCAAGGTCAGGCGCGGACAGGCGGCCACGCTGGACATTGACGCGCTGCCCGGCCAGCGCTATACGGCACAGATCCAGGCGATTGACCCGCTGATTGATGTGAATGGCCGGTCGGTCGGCATTCGCGGCTGCATTGACAACCGCGCCCTGACCTTGCGGCCCGGCATGTTTGCGCGGGTCACTACCGTTTTTGGCGTTCGCGACAACGCCAGCGTCATTCCCGAAGAAGCGATTGTTCCGCAAGGCGGCAGGCAGTTTGTCATCAAGCTGCTGGAAGGGCCGAATGAAGGCACCTGGACCACCCGGCGTGTCGAGGTCAAGGTGGGCTTGCGCAGCCCGGGCAAGGTGGAAATCACCGAGGGGCTGGCGCCCGGCGACACCGTGGTCAGGACCGGCCAGCAGCGGAT
>JBDSZF010000277.1:0-4058 GCA_039925285.1 Polaromonas sp. | reverse complement strand
GTTGCGCCGCCAGATTTTTGACCGGCAGGATGAGATTGATGCGCAGCGCAACCGTTTGATTGACGCGCTGGAATCACGGCTATCAAGGCAAGTCCAGGTCACTGAGGTGTTTACCATTCAATGGCAGCTGGTCTGAGCTTGACAAAAAAATATCAACGAGGCGTTAGCGTGAATTTCAAACAAACAACTCCGGACGCGAAGTGGGCATTATTCGCCCTATTGGAGGGGTTTTGACATGATTAAACGGGGCACAAATCCAGACCAGCTTTCCAAGTTGATCCTGAAAGGCTATAAATCGATTGCCGAATGCAAAATTGAACTGGGTTCGCTGAACGTGCTGATTGGCGCCAACGGCGCTGGCAAGTCGAATTTCATCGGTTTTTTCAGGCTGATCAATCGCATCCTTGATCAGCAGCTGCAAGCTGCCGTCGGGACCGCAGGCGGGCCTGATGCGGTACTGCACTTCGGGCGCAAAAAAACCGAAGAGCTATGCGCAGAGCTGTATTTTGGCAACAACGGCTACAGGTTCAGGCTCAAGCCCACGCAAGACAACCGGATGATGTTTTCGCACGAAGCGCTCTGGTGGAATGTGAGTGGCGAATGGCGTGCAGCGTCCGGGAATTTCGAGTCGTATGCCGAGGCACAAAAGGGAAAAACCGGCATTTACCAGCACGTCGTTCCGCCCATGCGCAGCTGGCGGCTCTATCACTTTCACGACACCAGCCACAGTGCGCTGGTGAAACAGGTTCATGGCATCAATGACAACGATTACCTGCGTGACGATGCGCGCAATCTGGCGGCATTCCTTTATCGCCTGCGGAACCATCACGAGGCCCATTACAAGCGGATCGTCAAATCCATTCAGCTGGTGGCACCCTTCTTTGGCGACTTTCACCTGCGCCCGACTGTAGATAACAAAGAGAAGATTCAGCTCGAATGGACGGAGGACGGACAAGACGTGCCGTTCACGGCCAGTGCGCTGTCCGACGGCACCTTGCGCTTCATCTGCCTGGCCACGGTGTTGCTGCAGCCCGAAGAATTCATGCCCGCCACCATTTTGATTGACGAGCCGGAGCTGGGCCTGCACCCGTTTGCCATTGCCGTGCTGGGGTCGATGATGAAATCGACGGCTCAAAAGCATCAACTCATTGTGTCCACCCAGTCCGTCGAACTGGTCAATGAATTTGACATGGATGATCTGATCGTGGTGGACAAGAAGGCAGGCGCATCCACATTCACGCGGCCAAGCCCGGCGCTTCTCGGTGAGTGGCTGAATGACTACAGCCTGGGCGAGATGTGGAAGAAAAACCTGCTCGGTGGAAGGCCCACGCGATGAGCCGCATCTACCTGCTGGTTGAAGGCCAGACCGAAGAAGCTTTTGTGCGCGAACTTCTCACGCCGCACTATGCCCGCATGGGGCTTTACCTGACCCCCATCATCGTCAGCACCAGCCCCGGCTTCAAAGGGGGCGTCGTGAGTTACGCAAAAGTCAAACCGCAAATCGTGCGGCTGTGCCGACAAGATGCGAACGCGCACGTTAGCACCCTGTTTGACCTGTACGCCTTGCCGGGGGATTTTCCGGGCAAGGCGGCCAGCGCCTACCCACGCCATGGCGCTGGTCAACAGAAGGCCCGGTATCTGGAAAGCGAGCTGGCCAAAGACATCAGCGAGGCGAATTTCATTCCCAACCTGCTGGTGCATGAGTTTGAGGCGCTGCTGTTCGTGCAGCCCGAAAAATTCGCCGAATGGACCGATGACGAGGACGTGGTGAAGCGCCTGAGCGCCACCGCGCAGTCCCACGCGCCAGAAGACATCAACGACGGCCCGCAGACCGCCCCGTCCAAGCGCGTGCTGGCCGCCATGCCCGGCTACCAGAAAACCTTTCACGGCCCGCTGATTGCCTGCGAGATTGGGCTGGACGCCATGCGACGTGCCTGCCCGCACTTGCATACGTGGCTGCAACGGCTTGAAGCCCTGAACCCAGACAACCGACAGACCCCATGAACCCACCCCAAAAATTAGAACTCGCCTGGATCGGCAAGGACCAGCGGCCACGGCTGGAGCCGCGCATCCTGCTGGAAGGCCCCAAGCGCAGTTACTTGGAACAACCGCTATCGCGCAGCACCTCCTTACAAAGTGTGTTCGCTGTTCAATGGACTTTGTTTTAAGGCAGTAGGAATGCAAAAACACTGGGTTTCTTCAGCACTGTCATTTCTATCTCAAAGCCTGGAGCCGGTGCCCCATGAGCTCAATGAAATTGACTGGAAGGCGGGCCTGTCGGCATCCAAGGAGCGCTTGACAGAGCATCTGATCGCATTTGCCAACTTGTCGCAAGGCGGTTTTTTAGCCTTCGGAATTCGTGATGCCGACGCGCATCTGGAGGGCATTGAACGTGTGCAGGCGGAGAAGATCGTCAATACGTTGGTCAATTTAGGACGAGATGCCATTGAACCGCCTGTCGCACTCGATCACGCCATCGTGCAGGTGCAGAACATGCCGATACTTTTTATCCACATTCCCAGCCAGCCCAGTAAACCTGTTCATCGGCGCGGCAAACCATTGGATGAGGCGTGGATTCGGTCTGGAGGCACAACTCGCAAGGCATCACGGCAGGAAGTCGGTGCGCTCATGCTCAACAGTCATGCACTGCGCTGGGAGGAATTGCGCGCGTCAAGCCTGCTCAATCCAACAGAGGTAGTGGATCGCCTTGCGCTGGCCGGTATTGTCAAATTGCTGGAACGGCAAGCACCCGCAGACGATGCCGGTTTGATGCAGTGGCTGATGGATGAAAAGATGATTGTTGCCGATGGAAGTGGTTATTACATCACCAACTTTGGCGCGATTGCAGCCGCTCGCGACTTGGAGCAATTCGATGGCTTGAAGAGAAAACGCATCCGCGTCATCCGCTACAAAGGCACCAACAAAGTTGACACCCTTGACGAAATGCTGGGCCAGCGCGGTTATGCCATCGGATTCGAGGGGCTGATTTCATACATCAAACGCCTTTTGCCGCACTCGGAGGTGATCCGCCAATCCTTGCGCGCTGAAGTCAATGTTTATCCCGAGATTGCGCTGCGCGAACTCATTGCCAATGCCTTGATTCATCATGACTTCAGCGTGACCGGAGCCGGACCCATGATTGAGGTCTTTGATGACCGTATCCAATTTACCAATCCGGGTCAACTGCTGCCCACCAAGCGCATGGATCGGCTGATTGGCACAACGCCAGAATCACGCAACGAGATATTGGCTGGCGCATTCCGCCGTTACCGTATTTGCGAGGAGCGTGGCACCGGGTTTGAGAAAGTGGTGAAAAGCGTCGAGTTATTTGGTCTGCCGCCGGTTATGTTTAGCTCACTGGAGAACGCCTTCCGTGTCACCCTCTATGCCCCAAAGAAATTCAGTGATATGGCTCAGTCAGAGCGCATCGAGGCGGCGTACCAGCATGCGGTGCTACAGCACCTGTCGAGCAAGACCTTGACCAACACCACTTTGCGGGAGCGGTTCAAGCTGCACGAGAAGCAGCGCACCCAGGTCTCGAACCTTATCCGGGATGCGGTGGACGCAGGCCGGATCAAACGCAAGGACGCCACCACGGCCACATCGTCCAAGTTTGCGGAATACCTGCCTTACTGGGCTTGAAGCCTTGATATCTTACTTCATCCGAAAACGGAAAAATTGATTTTTACCTTGTAAATCAATAGGTTACTACATAATTTCATGGCAACTCAAAAACTAGAACTCACCTGGATCGGCAAGGACCAGAGGCCACGGCTGGAGCCGCGCATCCTGCTGGAAGACCCCAAGCGCAGCCATCACGCCGCCACGCGGGTGACGGACAACGACCTGTTTGACAACCGGCTTATCAAGGGCGACAACCTGCTGGCGCTGAAAAGCCTGGAGGCGGAATTTGCGGGCAAGGTGAAGTGCGTGTTCATTGACCCGCCGTACAACACGGGCAGCGCGTTTACCCATTACGACGACGGGCTGGAGCATTCGATCTGGCTGGGGCTGATGCGCGACCGGCTGGAGATTATTCGCCGTTTGCTGGCGGATGA
>JBDSZF010000276.1:0-19881 GCA_039925285.1 Polaromonas sp. | reverse complement strand
AGGAGGAAAACTTGTACGGAAGATAAAACACCCAATGCGTATCCGAGAGCTTTAAAGAAGGGGAGCAGGCAGTTGTAGTCGGATCAAATAGATGTGATTACAGCTGAACCATGTTCTTACTTAACATAATATACATCGTGGAATATTTAGTTAAGGATTGCCGATCGATTCACCATTGACCGGCTGGTCGCTTGATTCTTATTGCTGTGGCAATAGCATCCACTGCATCCGGTCGATTGCCGCGCTGGGCGAAATCCACTGCAGTCAACCCTTGGTGATTCTTGAGTTTGGGGTCGGCACCTTCCTGCAGCAGCAGTTTGACGGCCGCTGACGTTCCGTACATGGCCGCCATCATCAACGGCGTGGTGCCGTTGGGAGACTCAGCGTCAATGTAGGCATTGTTCTCAAGCAATATGCCGATGATCTTTATGTGTCCGCCGCTGGCCGCGTAATGTAAAGGCGTCCATCCGGTCTTGTTGATGTCGGCTCCTTTTTTGATCAGCTTTTCGGTCAAATCCAAGTTGCCCTTCAGTGCCACCAGCATGAGTGCACTTTCACCGTTGGCGCTGAGCTTGTTGACGTCAGTTTTTGGCCATTCAAGCAACACCTGGGCAACTTTTGGGGCGGGTTCGTTCAAGGCAAGGAACAAACCACTCAGGCCTTTGGGGTCCGTTGTATCGGCATCAAAACCACGTGCCAGAAGCGCTCTTACCTGGCCCGCATTGTCTTGTTTGATCGCCCTAAAAAAATCGTCATAGGAACCTGCATTGGCAATGCTAAACGCAGTAGCTATCAGCAGGAAGAAAAATGTTCTAACGTAAATCATGTGATGTCTGATCAAGCTGTTACCGCGCTAAACAATCGTTCAAAATTTTGGCTGGTCACCTTGGCTATCTCATCCAGGGACTGCTGTTTTATCTCGGCAATTTGCTGGGCGACCAAGGGCACGTAAGATGGATTGTTGGTTTTTCCACGGTAGGGCATGGGGGCCAGGTAAGGGCTGTCGGTCTCGATCAGCAGCCGGTCCAAAGGGACAAAGCGGGCCACTTCCCGAATATCACCTGCATTCTTGAACGTGATAATGCCCGAAAAGGAAATGTAAAAACCAAGATCCAGCGCCGCTCTGGCTACCGCCTGGGATTCTGTGAAACAGTGAAAAACACCGCGAGCGCTGTTGCCTTCTGCTGTGCCGCCCCCCTCTTCCTTCAATATGGCCAAGGTGTCATCTGATGCACTGCGTGTATGAATAACCAGGGGTTTTCCGGTCTGGCGCGCCGCACGAATATGTACCCGAAAACGTTCGCGCTGCCACTCCATGTCGGCCACCGTACGCTCGCCCAATCGGTAGTAATCCAGACCAGTTTCACCAATGCCGACTACTTTTTCCAGGCTTGCCCGTTCTATCAAATCGTCAAAGCTGGGTTCCTGAACGTTTTCATTGTCTGGATGCACCCCGACGGTGCACCAGAAATTTTCGTATGAAGTGGCGAGCTGGTGGACAGTCTCAAATTCTTCCAGGGTGGTGCAAATACACAAGGCTCTGTCCACCTGGGCAGCCTGCATGGCTTGGCGAATTTGCGGCAACTGTGCTTGAAGCTCGGGGTAACTTAAGTGGCAATGTGAATCAGTAAACATTGTTTTTGAATCCTATATGTAGATGAGATTCAAATGGTTTGAGTCGGTCGGTCTGATGCCAGATGAGAACCGAGGAGTTCTTCAATCTTGGCTTTGAGCATGCGCGATTTATCGTCAGCAGGAAAACGCACGCCGACACCCTGTGTTCGGTTGCCTGCAGCCTGGGCTGGCGTAATCCAGGCCACTTTACCCGCCACTGGATAGCGTTGGGGGTCCTCTGGAAGCGTCAGCAACACATAAACGTCATCACCCAGCTTGTATTCGCGCGATGCAGAAATAAAGATGCCACCTTCTTTAAACAGAGGAATATAGGCCGCATAAAGTGCGCCCTTTTCCTTGATGGCGAGCTGAACAATGCTGGGACGGGACGCTGCAGCAGGCGGGGAACTGGAGGAAGGTTTTGTGCTCATGGCGCTGGTTTATGAGGTTGGACGACTGACATGAAACCGCTTTGCACCGCTCAAGGGCCGGCTTATCTGGCATTCAGCGCCGTCCGGGCGCGGCTGACCAGGGATTCGATCAGTAATCCCGGGTTGTAGGGGTGCTCCACGGTACGGGCAAGGCTGTTGAGGTCTTTGGACCAACTGGCCAATGCATACAGGCCGGTTCCAATCGGATTTTTAAGTGTGCCAGAAGTTGACACCGGTAAATCCTTGGCGCTGAAGAATCGTGGAGCCGCTCCCACACGAACAGCCCAGACATCGTGGCAAAGCTTTTGCAAGGCATCCACCGCCCTGGCTGGAGCCCAGTCAGCCAGTGCGCTAACGTCGCCTCTGGCCATGGCTTTGGGCAAGGCTTGCCAATGCTGTGCAGCGTCACCCGCTGGACTGTTGAGCGCCCAGGTCAGCGCGTCGGCGGGACGGCCGCCTGCGCCCGCCAACAGCGTCTGCAAATCAGCAGCATCAGTCGCACGGACCGGTTTTTTCGCCCCACCCTCTGCCGCATTCTGGCGGACGGCTTCGCTGCCAAGCCAGGCCAGGGCCTGCTCGAAATCAGGCCAGACCATGGTGTGACCCAGGCAGCGGCTGCGTATCGTTGGCAGCAACTGGTGGGCCGCCTCGGTAGCCAGAATGAATTTGACCGCACCGGGCGGCTCTTCCAGCGTTTTGAGCAGCGTGTTGGCCGTGATGTGGTTCATACGCTCGGCTGGAAACACCAGTACCACCTTGGTGGTTCCGCGCGAACGGGTGAACTGGGTGAAAGAGACGGCTTCGCGCGCCGCATCGACCTTGATCTCCTTGCTGGGTTTGCGTTTTTTGGCGTCCAGTTCATCCTGTGTTTTTTCGTCCAGCGGCCAGCCAAGAGCCAGCGACAGGGTTTCCGGCATCAGCATGCAGAGGTCGGCGTGGGTATGCACCTCCACCGCGTGGCAACTGCCGCAGTGGCCGCAAGCGCCCTGTGCTGTCGGCTGTTCGCACAACCAGGCTCTTGCCAGCGCCAGCGCCAGTTCAAACTGCCCCAGGCCGGAAGGTCCGTTCAGCAGCCACGCATGACCACGCTGAACAAGCAGGCTTTCCAGCTGGGTTTGGAGCCAGGGCGCCAGAAGCGGGCCCTGGTTCAGGGATGCACTGGCATTACTCATGACAAGGCCTCGGCTTCCAGCCATCCTTTTTCGACAAATACCTGCCCTACCGACTGCCATACCGCTTCACGGGTTTGTGAGGCGTCAATGCGTGCAAATCGTTCGGGATGGCCTCGCTGTCGATCGGCATAGCCTTGCGCAACGCGGCGGAAAAACTCCACCGGTTGCGACTCGAACCGATCGGGTATACGTGTGCCGGCCAAGCGCAGCGCAGCTTCCTCGGGCGGCAGGTCAAACCAGACGGTCAGGTGCGGCTCGATGACGGTTTCAACTTCGGGCTTCATGGGTTGATTGCCAGCCGGGTCGCCCAACAGGCCCTCATCGGACTGCACCCAGCGCTCCAGCGTAGCCAGCACATTCAAATCAAAACCGCGCCCGGCCCCCTGGTAAGCAAAGGTCGCGTCAGTAAAGCGGTCGCACAGGACCACATCACCGCGCAGCAAGGCGGGCGCTATCACGCGCACTATGTGGTCACGCCGCGCTGCAAAAATCAGCAGTGATTCGGTCAAAGGGTCCATGGCATCGTCCAGCACGATGGCGCGCAGTTTTTCAGCCAGCGATGTGCCGCCGGGTTCGCGTGTCAACGTGACAGCTCTGCCCTCAGACCTGAAAGCGTTGGCCAGGCCGGTAATGTGCGTCGATTTTCCAGCGCCGTCGATGCCTTCAAAGCTGATGAAAAGGCCGTGGTGGGTCATGATGTTTATCGGCCTCGAATGTATTTGTTGACGGCACGGTTGTGCTCGTCCAGGTTGGAACTGAACTCGCTGCTGCCATCGCCGCGCGATACGAAGTAAAAGGCTTTGGTTGGCGCCGGCTGTACAGCTGCCAGCAAGGCGGCTTTGCCCGGTATGGCTATCGGCGTTGGCGGCAGTCCGGGGCGAGTGTAGGTGTTGTAAGGCGTATCGGCCAGCAGATCGAGCCGGCGCAGGTTGCCATCAAACCGAGCGCCCAGGCCATAGATCACGGTCGGATCGGTTTGCAATGGCATTCCAATACGCAGGCGATTGCTGAAAACGCCGCCAATTTGCGCCCGATCCGATGGTTTGCCGGTTTCTTTTTCGACAATGCTGGCCAGAATCAGCGCCTGATCGGGTGATTTCAGCGGCGTGTCGGCACTTCGCTGACTCCAGGCAGCATCGAGCCGCCTGTCCATGGCGCGGGCGGCGCGCTTGAGCACAGCCAGGTCGCTGGAGCCTTTGGCATAGGTGTAGGTGTCCGGAAAAAACCGTCCTTCTGGATGGATGCCAGGCTTGCCCACCTTTTCCATGATGATTTCTGGGCTCAATGCAAGCGATTCGGGCGAAAGCTGCTCTGCTTTTTGCAGCGCCGCGCGCACCTGAACAAAAGTCCAGCCTTCGACCAGCGTGACACTTTTGAGCGTTTCTTCGCCGCGAACCAGCATGCTCAGCAGTTTGCGCGGTGTGGTGCCGGGGACCAGCTCATAACTCCCAGCCTTGATCAGCCGGGACTGGCCTGACAAGCGGAACCATGCCTGCAGCAGCAGCACGGGCACATCAGCACCGCTGGCCACCACGACTTCAGCCACGCCATTGGCGGACGTGCCTGGTTCAATTTCGAGGTCAGCGACCGCGTAACCGGGCTGCAGCCGCAGCGGCATGGGTTCGTGCAGCCACCACAAGGCTCCGCCAAGGAGCAGTAGCACTGCGGCCAACAACACGATCAGCAGACTTGTAAAGACACGACGCACAGCCCAACTACCTTTTCAACAATGAAACCCGAAAATCACGGGGCTATGATAATTCAGGCCATCTTCATCACTACAGCAGGCCACCTCATGACCCTAAGCAGCCCAGCGCCTCAGATTTCAGGCATCGCCAAGTTGACGCAACTGGGGGTCATCCGGGCCGTCGGCGAAGACGCAGTCAAGTTTTTGCAGGGCCAGTTGACGCAAGACGTTGCTCTGCTGGACCTGACACAAGCCCGTCTGGCAGCATTTTGCAATGCCAAAGGCCGGATGCAGGCCAGCTTTGTTCTGTTCAAGCGCAGCCAGGAAGACGTCTTGCTGGTGTGCAGCCGCGACATTCTGGCAGCCACGCTCAAGCGGCTGTCGATGTTTGTCATGCGCGCAAAGGCCAAATTGAGCGATGCCAGCGACGAGTTTTCACTCTACGGTGTGGCGGGTAGCGCCATTGAACCTATAGCGGGTGCCGCACGCCCTGCATGGACGAAAACTGATATTGATGATGCAACTATGGTGTTTCTCTATCCCGGTGCCGGTCAGCCGCGCGCGATGTGGTGCGCTCCAGCCGATTCGGTGGCCCCCCAAGGAACAGCCATGGACCTGGACCTGTGGCAGTGGCTTGAGGTGCAATCGGGTATTGCGATGATCACCCAGCCGATTTTTGAGGCTTTCGTGCCGCAAATGCTCAATTACGAATCAGTGGGTGGCGTCAACTTCAAGAAAGGCTGCTATCCGGGCCAGGAGATCGTGGCGCGCAGCCAGTTTCGCGGCACCCTCAAGCGGCGCGCTTATCTGGTCCATACCGATGAAGCGCCTGCCGTTGGGCAGGAAGTGTTTCCTGCGCAGGATGCGGATCAGCCTTGCGGGGTGGTCGCTGCGGCGGCGGTAAATCCGGCCGGTGGTTTTGACGCTATTGTGTCGATACAGACCTCAGCAGCGGCCGATGCGGCAGAACATGCTGATGAAAAGCGCCTGACGTTGGGCAGTGCGACGGGCGCAGACTTGACGCTGCTGCCGCTCCCCTACCCTTTGCTTGAAGATATTTGAGCCCATTGCATTCGGGGTTTTGCCATGTGCCTGATTGCCTTTGCCATCGGTGCTTCGCAGCGCTGGCCTTTGGTGATTGCCTCCAATCGCGACGAGTTTCTGAGCCGTCCGACGCTGCCGCTTGCCAAATGGGAAACCGCCTCGGGACAGGAAATCATTTCCGGACGTGATCTGCGTGCAGGCGGAACCTGGTTGGGGATGACCCCCGAGGGGCGCGTGGCATTTCTGACCAATGTGCGCGCAGCCAACCCAAAAACTGCATTGTTTTCCAGGGGGGAATTGGTCACTCGCTGGCTTGAAACAAATGGGGATGCTGAAGGCTTTACGGCATCGCTGGGAAAAGAGGATGGCGCTTACGCTGGTTTCAACCTGGTGCTTGGTGATGTCCAGCGCAATGCCTGGACATGGTTGACAAATAAATCGACGGAAACCCTTTCAGGCTGGCATGTGCAAGCGCTAAAACCCGGTGTGTATGGATTGTCAAATGCAGCGCTTGACACGCCCTGGCCCAAAACACTGGAATTGAAACGGGTTCTGACGGCTGCATTGCATCCAGAAACGAAAAATCATGATCTTGATTCCTTGCAAAGGTCGCTGTGGGCAGCACTGGCGAACCGCCACCGTGCGCATTTCGGGCAGTTGCCAGAGACTGGTGCTTCCCAAGAGATGGAACAGGCTCTGTCCAGTGCTTTTGTCGAGTTTCCTGAATATGCCTATGGAACGCGTAGCAGTACCTTACTGGTGGCGAGCAGGAAGGAAGACAAGCTGCTGATGCAATCTTTGCAGATTGATGTACGGGAACAGACTTATTTGCGACAAGCCAATAATGAGATTACTGAGATAGGCGCTACTGTTGCTTTGAGCTTTGCTTGCTGATGGTTTTTAAGTTTTAGGACAAAAATGTAGATTACATACGGTGATTTAAATATGTGATCAATACACCTGGCTCAAGCTCAAAGTAGCTTGGCCATCTCAATATTCATGATGAATGCTTCAAATGGAAAGCATGCCGCAGCGCCCGGGCGGCATCGGCATGGGCGTGGCGGGCCTCGGGAATGATGCGACCCATCTTGATGAATTCATGGGTCACGCCACGGTAAATTTCCAGATCGACCGACACGCCGGCAGCCCGCAGCTTGTCGGCATACATCACCCCTTCATCGACCAGCGGGTCGCACTCAGCAAGTCCGAACCAGGCCGACGCCACATCGTCCACATGCACAGCGTTGAGCGGCGAAAAACGCCAGTCGTCGCGCTCAGACGGGCTGCCCAGATAGTGGTTGAAAAACCAGGTGATATCAACATCCTCCAGCAAAAATCCCCGTGCAAACTTATGGTGCGAAGCCGTATCCTGGTGGGCTGCACAACCAGGATAAAACAGCAGCTGCAGCGCCAGCACCAAGCCGGCATCGCGCGCCAACACCGCACACATTGCGGCCAGTGTGCCGCCTGCGCTGTCACCGCCAACGGCAAGATGCCGGGCATCAAGGTTCAATTCGGCAGCATGGCCAGCCAGCCATTGCAACGCGTCCCAGGCGTCATTGGCGGCCGTGGGAAACTTGTGCTCGGGCGCCAGCCGGTAATCCAGCGACACGACGGCGCAGCCCGCCAGGTGACTGATCTGGCGGCACAGCACGTCATGCGTGGCAATACTGCCAATCGTGAAGCCGCCACCGTGAAAATACAAAAGTACAGGCAGTTTTTGAGCCGATGGGGCGTACAGGCGGGCCGGCACCGCATGACCGTCACGCACTGGAATGCTGAAATCTTCAACGCGCGCCAACACCGGCCTGGGGATCTCCAGCACACCCGATCCGGCTTCGTAAGCGGCGCGGGCCTGTAGCGGCGTCAAGGTGTGAAAAGTCGGGCGTTCGGCGCGTGCCATGCGGCGGAGTACATCCCTCATCACGGGCGTCAGCAGGCTTTCTGGCGTTCTGAAATGCATTTAGCGGAACCAAACCGAAACAAACGGCGACTGCACGGACACACGAGAACGGCTTATCGCGAAATTGACCGCCATCAGGGTTTGCTTGTAATTCAAGGTGAGTTCCAGCCAGTAAAGTAAGGTTCGCGTCAACAGCTTCGCATCGTACAACGCAGAAAGACAGCCGCCCTGGCCTTCATTGACTACCTGACCCAAATCCGGTTTGAATTCTGCGCCATCCAGCTGCTCAGCCAGGAGTGCAAAAGCGTCGGCATCACCCGATGCTGGAAAATTCGATGTGAGCCTGGCTTGGGCGCCGCCTGACTGGCCGGACACGAACGCCATAGCCTTGTCCATTGCGTAAAAGCCTGATTTTTTTCTTGAAAAATCATGGCTCTTACGATGGATTGAAACGCTATTTCTTCAGCCCCGCCAGTTTGCTGAAGGCCGATTCCATGGCCGTCGAGGCTGCAGGCTGGGGCGTACCCTGCCGCGCACCGCCTCGATGTTGCGGGCCAGGCCTTGCACTTTCAAAACGGTTCTCTCGCGTGCCATCGCGCCTTGGCGGCGCATCGCCGAGCTTCATGGTCAGGCCAATCCGCTTGCGCGCCACATCGACCTCGGTCACGCGCACCTTGACGATGTCGCCGGTTTTCACGACTTCCCGCGCGTCGGTCACGAACTTGTTGGACAGCTGGCTGACATGCACCAGCCCGTCCTGATGCACGCCGATATCCACAAACGCGCCAAAGGCCGCAACATTGCTGACCGTGCCTTCCAGCGTCATACCCTCCTTCAAGTCCTTGATGTCTTCCACGCCATCGTTAAAGCGCGCCACCTTGAAGTCGGGACGCGGGTCGCGGGCGGGCTTTTCCAGCTCGGCCAGGATGTCCCTGACTGTGATAACGCCAAATTTTTCATTGGCAAACAGCTCGGGCTTGAGCGTCTTGAGCATCTCGGCGCGGCCCATCAGCTCGGCCACCGGCTTGCCGGTGTGGGCCATGATCTTTTCAACCACCGCGTAGGTTTCCGGATGCACGCCGGTCATGTCCAGCGGGTTGGTGCCGCCGCGCAGCCGTAAAAAGCCCGCGCTCTGCTCGAAGGTCTTGGCGCCCAGCCCCGTCACCTTGAGCAGATCGGCGCGGCTGGCAAACGCGCCGTTGGCATCGCGCCAGCGCACCACCGACTTGGCCACCGTCTGGCTCAGCCCCGACACGCGCGCCAGCAGCGGCACGCTGGCGGTGTTCAGGTCCACGCCGACGCTGTTCACGCAGTCCTCGACCACCGCGCTCAGGCTGCGCGCCAGGTCGCTCTGGTTCACGTCGTGCTGGTACTGGCCGACGCCAATCGATTTCGGGTCGATCTTGACCAGCTCGGCCAGCGGGTCCTGCAGGCGGCGCGCAATGCTGGCGGCGCCGCGCAGGCTCACGTCGACATCGGGCATTTCCTGGCTGGCGAATTCGCTGGCCGAATAGACCGAAGCCCCGGCCTCGCTGACCACTACCTTTTCGATAGCTGCTTGCGCTTGTCCAGCGTGTGCTACAGCCGATTTAGTCATGATTTTTATCAAATCAGCGGCCAGCTTGTCGGTTTCGCGGCTGGCGGTGCCGTTGCCAATCGCGATCAGGTTCACGCCGTGCTTTTCGCACAGCTTGGCGAGCAGGTGCAGCGAGCCGTCCCAGTCCTTGCGCGGCTCGTGCGGATACACCGTGGCGGTCTCGACCAGCTTGCCGGTCGTATCGACCACAGCCACCTTCACCCCCGTGCGAATGCCGGGGTCCAGCCCCATCACCACGCGCGGGCCGGCGGGCGCGGCGAGCAGCAGATCACGCAAATTGTCGGCAAACACCTTGATCGCGACTTTCTCGGCGTCCTCGCGCAGGCGGGTGAACAGATCGCGCTCCAGCGACAGGCTGAGCTTGACGCGCCAGGTCCAGGCGACGCATTTGCGGATCAGGTCATCGGCCGGCCGAGCCTTGTGGCTCCAGCCCAGGTGCAGCGCAATCTTGCCTTCGGCGATGCCTGGTTTCCCGGGCTCGGGCGGCTCGGGCTGCACGAGTTTGGCGTCCAGAATCTCCAGCCCCCGGCCGCGGAACACCGCCAGCGCGCGGTGTGAGGGCACGCGGCCAATCGGCTCGTCGTAGTCAAAATAATCGCGGAACTTGGCGCTTAATTCGTCATTTTTGGCGTTGTTTTCATCCTTGCCGGTGACCAGTTTCGATGAAAACAGCCCTTCGCTCCAGAGCCACTGGCGCAGCGACTGCAGCAGTGGCGCATCTTCAGCCCAGCGCTCGCTCAGAATGTCGCGCACGCAGTCGAGCACGGCCTGAACGGTGGTGAAGTCGTCGCCGCTTTCATTCTTTTCAGGGATGACAAACGCGGCAGCTTCATCCGCAGGAACGAGCAACGGATCGGCAAACAGCTTGTCTGCCAGCGGCTCAATCCCCGCTTCGCGTGCAATCTGGCCTTTGGTGCGACGCCTGGGCTTGTAGGGCAAATACAGATCTTCCAGGTCCTGCTTGGTGGCGGCGAACTCAATGGCGGCGCGCAATTCGGGGGTCAGCTTGCCCTGCTCTTCAATGCTTTTAAGCACGGCTTCACGGCGCTCTTCCAGTTCACGCAGGTAACCCAGCCGGTGTTCAAGTTCGCGCAACTCGATATCGTCGAGCCCGCCGGTGGCTTCCTTGCGGTAGCGCGCAATAAACGGCACGGTCGCGCCGCCATCGAGCAGTTCCACGGCAGTCTTGATCTGGTGTTCATGGACCTTGATTTCGGCCGCGATCTGGCGAATGATTTTTTGCATATGTGATTGAAGTAGTCGTCAAGGCAGACATGCCTCGCCCGCGACATTGTTCCCCGCAAGCTGACGTCAAAGGGCGGAATTGTCCCACAGCTGAAATAGGTCTTGTCGTCCACAATCAGTGGGTTTGGTTATTACAAATTTCAAAACATTTACAAGGGAGTTCCTATGCGTTTTCGCACCATTTTTTTGATCCTGGCCATTTTGCTGATTGCGGGTTTTGTGGCACTCAATGTTGATGAATTCACGCGCATCAGCGTGTTGAGCCTGGGCTTTACCACCGTTCAGGTTTCGCTTGGTCTGGTCATGCTGCTGCTGCTGATCGTGACCCTGGTGATATCTCTGGCCAGTACGCTGTACATGCAAAGCAAGCATATGCTGGAAGCCAGAAACCACACCCGCGAGTTAAATGCACAACGCGAACTGGCCGACAAGGCCGAGGCTTCCCGTTTTACCGAATTACGGGCTTACCTGGAAGAGCAGACGCTGGCTCAGCAACGGCGCGAATCCGCCCTGGGCACTGTTCTGGAAGTCCGCTTTTCCCAGTTGCAGCAGGCACTGCTGGCGCGCATGGAGCAAACCGACAACACCCTGGCAGCTTACATGGGCGAGCAGGAAGACCGCTTGATGAAGCGCAACACCGCCATGATCCAAGACATCTCCGCCACCCAAGACAACCCGGCATTGAGATAAACATCACGGCAAAAATTCGGGCGAAAGCAAAGTGCACTTTTTGAAGAGGATTCTGAAAGGCCTCCTTTTTTCGCCGATAGCATTATTTTTGCTGTTCGAGGAATGGGGCTGGGAGCCACTGGCCGCGGTTTTTGCCGCACTCGGCCGCTTGCCCGTCTGGCGGCAACTGGAACGCTTGATCATTCGCCTGCCACCGTGGGCCGCCCTGCTGGCTTTTGGCGTTCCCGTGCTGGCGCTCATACCGATCAAGCTGCTGGCGCTTTTCCTGCTTGGCAAAGGCCATGTGGGAATGGGTCTGGGCTTGATACTGTCCGCCAAAATTGCTGGCACGGCACTGGCGGCGCGCCTGTTTCAGCTGACCCAGCCCGCGCTGATGCGCATCAGGTGGTTTGCACGCACCTACACTCCGTGGAAAATCTGGAAGGACCACATGCTGCGGCAGGTTCGCAGCTCATGGCCCTGGCGTCTGGGCCGCCGCTTCAGGCGTCACGCACGGCTACTGAACCAGAGACTGTTTGCGGCATTCAGATCGGCAGTCGCAGGTTTTCGCAAGTAGCAGGCTTATTGTTTTTTTGCCGCAGAAAATAGAGCTTGCAGCCCTCGCCTGCACTGCAAAAAGTATGCTTTCAAACCGCAACTGTTGATGGCAAACGGTTTATGGCCTTCACAACAGCAGGCTTTTTTTGCGGCCGCTGCTGGCGTGAAAAGAAGGTCCACAGCAGCAAAGTTGCATCTGGCCCTTCGGGTGCGCTGTACGGCAAACTCCCCTCGCCTCCGCTCCAGGCGTGGCCCAGCAAGTCAATCTCACACTTCACCACCTGCGGCTTTCTGCCTGCATAGTAAGTAGTGGTCTTGTAGGCATGGCGGGGACTGCGCCCGCCGATACGTCCTGCGTAGCTACGCTGCACCGGCTCGGCGCTGGTGATAAAAGCAGCGTCGATGATGGCGAACTGCGTCGTCAGATGGTCCACATTGACACGCCGCACCACCGAATCGTTCTTGCCGTGAATCAGCATCACCGGCATCCCTGGAAACTGGGGCTGTCCGGCAGAAAACTCGCGGGCTGTTTCCTGGTGCTTCATGCTGGCGCCTTGCTGCATCGCCTGAAAGCCGCTCAGGGGAGAGTCGCTCGTGCCAAAGACCGGCGCCGAATGCAGGCCGGCAGCGGCAATCAGCTGGGGGTGACGCAAGGCCAGAATGGCCGCCAGACCGGCACCCGCCGACAGCCCCGCAACATAGGTGCGCGTTGTATCCAGCCGGTGCCTGGACTGCACCTGCTTGACCATTTCGGCAATCAGCTGGACGTCGCCCAAGCCCTGCTGCGTGGCCCGCTTGTACCAATGCCAGCAGCGGTGTGAATCAGCGGCAGTCGATTGCTGCGGGTAAAGCACCGCAAAACCCTTGCGCTCGGCCAGCTGGTTCATCCGGGTGGAAATCGCAAAGTCCGTGGCCGTCTGCTTGCATCCATGCAGCATGACGACCAGCGGCCGGGGCACTTTCATGATGCCCGAGGGCAGGTAGAGCCAGTAGAGCATCCGTCTGGCAGGAGTCAGCCCCGTTCCCGGGGGGGTGAAAAACGCTTTTTGCCAACTGCCTGGCAAGGCCGGCAAGATCGCGACAGGAAGCTTTGGCGCTGCCGATGACTTGCGACGCGGCTTGGCAGTTTTTCCGACCGCCATCTTGACCGCTTTGACGGGCCGGATCGTTTTGACGGCTTTGGCGCGCTTGGCGACCGGTGCGCGTACAGATTGGGTCAGCAGGCTTTTGAAAAGCTTGCGGCCCTGCGCCTGCTGGGCTTTGCCGACGCGACGGAGATTTTTTAGCCAGAGGCTGGTCAGACTTTTTGTCATGCTGTCAATGGCTTGATGATGAGCTTCAATTTGATTGAAGCTCATTTTGCTGCATTGCAACAAAACCATTTGTAAGCGGACTTCCCTAGAACGGGGTAGTCACTGGATAATTCCGGGATGCAAGCATTTGTCCTGCGACAGATCTTGTTTCTCATTTTTATACCTTCTTCTCCCCATGCATGACTTCCTGACCGCCGCACTCTATAAATTTGTCGAACTCCCCGACTTTGCCGACCTTCAGGCTCCGCTGCTGGCCTGCTGTGAAGCCCACGGCGTCAAAGGCACGCTGCTGCTGGCCTCTGAAGGCATCAACGGCACGATTGCCGGAAGGCCTGAAGACATTCATGCCGTACTGGCCTTTTTGCGCCAGGACCCACGCCTGTCCACGCTGGAACACAAGGAAGCGCATGCCGCTCAAATGCCGTTTTACCGGATGAAAGTGCGCCTGAAACGGGAAATCGTCACCCTGGGCGTTCCTGACGTGCATCCGGCGCTGATGGCGGGCCACTACGTCAAACCGCAGGACTGGAACGAATTACTCGGTGATCCTAATCTGGTGCTGGTCGATACCCGTAACGATTACGAAGTCGCCATCGGCACGTTCAAAGGCGCCATCAACCCGGCCACCCACAGCTTTTCAGAACTGCCAGACTGGGTCGAAAAGGAAATGGCCGAGGGCGGCAAGCTGGCGCCCGTCGATGGCAAGAAACCACGGGTCGCCATGTTCTGCACCGGCGGCATCCGCTGCGAGAAGTCCACCGCCTTCATGCGCGCCAAGGGGTTTGACGAGGTTTATCACCTTGAAGGCGGCATCCTGAAGTACCTGGAAACCATGCCTGAAGCGCAAAGCCAGTGGCAGGGTGAATGTTTTGTCTTTGACGAGCGCGTATCGGTGGGCCACGGCCTCAACGTGGGCGACTACACGCTGTGCCGCTCCTGCCGCGACCCCTTGAGCGCTGAAGACCGGAACTCTCCACTGTACGAACTGGGCGTGAGTTGCGCGCACTGCCACGCCAGCAGCACCGAACAGCAAAAGCAGGGCTACCGCGAACGCCAGCGCCAGGTCGATCTGGCAGCAGCGCGCCATCAGGCCCATATCGGCGTGCGGCAGCCGGGTAACGCCTGATCCGGGATGTCCTTGCCCTTGCTGTACTCCTTTCGTCGCTGCCCCTATGCGATGCGGGCGCGCCTGGCCATGGCGGCAAGTGGCCTGTGCTGCGAATTGCGGGAAGTCGCACTCCGGAGTAAGCCAGCGCAACTGCTGGCGGCTTCTCCGAAGGCAACGGTGCCTGTGCTGATTCTGCCGGGCGGCAAGGTGATTGAGCAGAGCCTGGAGATCATGCGCTGGGCGCTGCAGCAGAACGACCCTGAATGCTGGCTGGCGCCGGAACAAGGGACATTGCAAGCCATGCTGGCCCTGATAGCCGCCAACGATGGCATGTTCAAACAACACCTGGACCGCTACAAATACCCGAACCGTTATCCGCTGGAACATGCAGGCGATGAGCCGCAGTTTTCCCAGGCCCACCGCGCCAGCGCGTCTTGCTGGCTGATGGAACTTGAAGCCCGTCTCATCCGGCACGCCTGGCTGTTTGGACCCACCGCCAGCCTGGCTGACATGGCGATCCTGCCGTTTGTGCGCCAGTTTGCCCATACGGATAAGGACTGGTTTTCGTCGCAATCCTGGCCGAATCTGAGCGCATGGCTGCTTCGCTGGGAGTCCAGCGCCCGGTTTCTGGAGGCCATGGAAAAATACCCGCCATGGCAGTCCGGGCAGGTGGGTATTACGTTCCCGCCTGCCGGGGTGCGGCCCAAATCGTTATAAATCCTGGTCCGTTCAAATTTCGGGAGCAATCGATTCTGCATAGTCATACAGCGCCCCCAGAATCGCTTCGCCCCGCTCGTCGGCGGTTTCCGCCAGCGCATCGATCTCGGCAAACAAGGCGTCGACATTGCGGGCGCCACCCTCGCCTTCCAGCAGCCGCGCTGCGCGATGCGCTTCCCAGCGCTCACTTTCTTCAGGCTGCAAGGTTTGCGGAAAATTGCGGGCACGATAGCGAAACAGCAATTCAGGCAATCGTTGATCGTCAAAGCCCATACGGCTATGTGCCAGCTCGGCAGCAGACAACTCCCGCAACTGATTCAGCCTGCGGCGGTCGGCATTGTCAATGAAACCGCCGTACAGATTTTCATCCACATCGGGCACAGCCTCTGCCGGGCGCTTGAAAACCGCGGGCCAGATCGCGCTCATGTCGGGCAGGCCTGCCGCTATTTCGGCATGGCGCAGCGCCGCTTCCTTGTCGACGCCCCAGCGCGCCGCCATCTCCGGGCTCAGGGTGTTGAGGTTGCGCACCACCATCGGCGACTTGTTCAGGTGCACCGACTTGATCGGCAGGCGCCGCACACCTTCAGGCAGATCAGCCGATTTGCTGAACAGCCGCAGGCGCAGCGTCTCCACGTTCAGGAGCGGCAACTCGCTCGGGTCATGGGCCAGGTCCCAGGCGAGTATTTCGTTTTTATTGGCAGGATGGGTGGCCAAGGGAAACATGAGCGCCAGACAACCACGCTCGGCGGGGAACATGCCCGAAACATGCAAAAACGGCCTGGCCATTTGCGCGGTAGCCGGCAGGCCCAGCTCGGCCGACACCCGGGCTTTTTTATGCAGGCCCAGGCAGAAGTCAAACAGCTTGGGCTGGGCCGAGCGAATCAGCCGGGCCAGCGCAATCGTGGCACGCACATCTGACAGGGCGTCATGCGCCGCCTCATGCAGCAGGCCATTGGCACGCGCCAGGTCTTCCAGCTTGAAGCTGGGTTGGCCATCTTCCTTGACTGGCCAATGGATCCCGTCGGGTCGCAACGCATAAGCCATGCGCGCCACGTCGAGCAAATCCCAGCGGCCGCACTCGTTTTGCCATTCGCGCGCATACGGGTCGATCAGGTTGCGCCAGAACAGGTGCCGCGTCACTTCATCGTCAAAACGGATGGTGTTGTAACCCACGCCAATGGTGCCAGGCTGCGCCAGCACCTGCTCGATCTGTGCCGCAAACGCATGCTCGGGCACACCGTTCTGCAGGCAATGCTGCGGCGTGATGCCGGTGATCAGGCAGGAGGCCGGATCGGGCAGATAGTCGTTGGCAGGCTGGCAGTACAGCATCAGCGGGTCGCCGATTTCATTGAGTTCGGCATCAGTGCGGATGCCCGCAAATTGCGCCGGACGGTCGCGGCGCGGGTTAAGGCCAAAAGTCTCGTAGTCGTGCCAGAGAAAGGTGTGGGAATCCATGGGTGGTTTTCTATATTTTTGAAGTAAAACAGCCTCTAGCGCAATAAGCACAGGCGCAAGCAGCTATTGTTTTTAGAGCAACAAGGAAAAAGGCCGACAGCATGATGCTACCGGCCTTTGTTGCCTTTTCAGGCTGCGCTCAGAAACTCAGCGCGTTCAACTGGCTTCAGCCGCTTCCGACTCCGGCTTGGCGCGGCCTTCGCGCTTGGCCAGGGGTTGTATGTCGAGCTCGACTTCACCCGTTTCCACACCTTTTTCGTCAGTCGTGACTTTCATGTCCACGGTCAGGCGACCGCCTTCAGTCAGGCGTCCAAACAGCAACTCGTCAGCCAGCGCACGGCGAATCGTGTCCTGGATCAAACGCTGCATCGGACGCGCGCCCATGAGCGGGTCAAAGCCCTTCTTGGCCAGGTACTTGCGCAGTACGTCGGTGAAAGTCACCTCCACTTTCTTCTCGGCCAGCTGGGTTTCAAGCTGCAGCAGGAACTTGTCGACCACGCGCAGGATGACCACCTCGTCGAGCGCCTTGAAGCTCACCACCGCATCGAGGCGGTTGCGGAACTCGGGCGTGAACAGGCGCTTGATGTCCGCCATTTCGTCGCCGGCCTCGCGCGGATTGGTAAAGCCAATGGTCGCCTTGTTCATCGTCTCGGCGCCGGCATTGGTCGTCATGACGATGATCACGTTGCGGAAATCGGCCTTGCGCCCGTTGTTATCCGTCAGCGTGCCGTGGTCCATGACCTGCAGCAGCACGTTGAAGATGTCCGGGTGCGCTTTTTCGATCTCGTCAAGCAGCAGCACGCAATGCGGTTTCTTTGTCACCGCCTCGGTCAGCAGGCCGCCCTGGTCAAAACCGACATAGCCCGGAGGCGCGCCAATCAGGCGGCTCACGGCATGGCGTTCCATGTACTCCGACATGTCGAAGCGGATCAACTCGATGCCCATGATATATGCCAGTTGCTTGGCCGCTTCGGTCTTGCCGACGCCCGTAGGGCCGGAGAACAGGAAGGAGCCAATCGGCTTGTCGTCCTTGCCCAAGCCCGAGCGCGCCATCTTGACGGAGGACGCGAGTACATCGAGCGCCTTGTCCTGACCGAAGACCACGCTTTTCAGGTCGCGTTCCAGTGTCTTGAGCTTGCCACGGTCATCGTTCGAGACGTTGGCGGGCGGGATGCGGGCGATCTTGGCCACGATCTCTTCCACCTCGGTCTTGGTGATGGTTTTCTTGCGCTTGTTGGCCGGCAGAATACGCTGGGCAGCGCCCGCCTCGTCAATCACGTCAATCGCCTTGTCTGGCAAATGGCGGTCATTGATGTACTTGGCGCTCAGTTCGGCCGCAGCCTGCAGGGCCGCCACGGCGTACTTGACGCCATGGTGCTCTTCAAAGCGCGACTTCAGCCCCTTGAGGATATCGACGGTTTCCTGCACCGTCGGCTCGACCACATCGACTTTCTGGAAGCGCCGCGACAAGGCTGCGTCTTTTTCGAAAATGCCGCGGTATTCGGTAAACGTGGTGGCACCAATGCACTTGAGTTGACCCGAACTGAGCGCCGGCTTGAGCAGGTTGGACGCATCGAGCGTGCCGCCGGAGGCCGCGCCGGCGCCGATCAGCGTGTGGATCTCGTCGATGAACAAGATGCCGTTGGGCTTGTCTTTCAGCGACTTGAGTACGCCCTTGAGGCGCTGCTCGAAGTCGCCGCGGTACTTGGTACCCGCCAGCAGCGCCCCCATGTCAAGCGAATAGACCTGCGCCTCGGCCAGAATTTCAGGTACGTCTTTTTGCGTGATGCGCCAGGCAAGCCCCTCGGCAATCGCGGTTTTTCCCACGCCGGCCTCACCCACGAGCAGCGGATTATTCTTGCGTCGGCGGCAAAGAATCTGGATCACGCGCTCGACTTCATAGTGACGGCCGATCAGCGGATCAATCTTGCCTTCTTTGGCGAGCTGGTTGAGGTTGATGGTGAACTGCTCAAGCGGAGAGGCTTTTTCGTTCTTTTCGCCAGCTTCCTCATTCTCGGCAGCAGTTTCACCCGTCTTGGTGGGCTCGGGCGGATCGCTTTTCTTGATGCCGTGCGCGATGAAATTCACCACGTCCAGACGCGTGACGCCCTGCTGGTGCAGGTAATACACGGCATGCGAGTCTTTTTCACCAAAAATGGCGACCAGCACATTGGCCCCCGTGACTTCCTTTTTACCGCTGCCGGTGGACTGCACATGCATGATGGCGCGCTGAATCACCCGCTGGAAGCCCAGCGTGGGTTGCGTATCGACATCATCGCTGCCGGCCACCTGCGGCGTGTTGTCCTTAATGAAATTGGCGAGGGCTTTGCGCAAGTCATCCACATTCGCGGAGCAGGCGCGCAGCACTTCAGCGGCACTGGGGTTGTCCAGCAGGGCAAGCAGCAGGTGTTCAACAGTGATGAACTCGTGGCGTTGCTGGCGTGCCTCGACAAAGGCCATGTGCAAGCTGACTTCTAGTTCTTGGGCAATCATAGATTTTCCTTTCGGCTTGCTTGGATTAATACTTTACAGAATTCTTGGACTCTCAACAGGATATTGTCCGATTTTGTCTTTATTCAATGGGCTCACTCACACATTGCAACGGATGGCCATTCTTTCGGGCCGCTTCGGTGACCTGATCAACCTTTGTTGCCGCTACGTCTCTGGAGAATACCCCGCAAATTCCTTTGCCATCCAGATGGATCTTCAACATGATCTGGGTCGCGGTTTCACGGTCCTTGTTAAAAAACTCCTGGATGACCACCACGACAAACTCCATCGGTGTGTAGTCATCGTTAAGCAGCACCACCTGGTACATCTGCGGCGGCTTGGTTTTTTGCGGACGACGCTCCAGAACGACCGAGTCCCCGCCGTTAATGTCGGCAGGCCTGACGCCGGGGGGCTGTGGTTGAGCTGGAGATTTGGGAAGTTTTGTTGCCATGGAAATCATTCTAGCCATCGGTATCATTCGTTGCATCGGACCAGGAAAATAGCTGCTGGATGCTGCTGAAGCCGCGAAGACAGGACAGCCATTGCAAGGAGGTCGAACCATGAAGGAAAGGCACTTTACTTAATTCAGGGTTTACCCTATGCTGCAGTGCAACATGGTTTTTTACAGGAGAGCCGTATGACTCGCTTTGCACTGCAGACCAAGAATTTCAGTTACGCCAAATTCAGGCATTGCGGCAAGGCTCTCCTCCGCAGGCGGGTGACCGCAGTCAGCCAACTGCTGACTGCCATGCGCTCTGATGGCAAACCGGATCGTCAGGGTGTATCCAGAATTCCGTGCGCACGGCAAGAAGCCGACCAGGTGCGTGCCATGGCTGATGATGTGCTGCGAACTGATGCCTCTTTTGCCCAGGAACTGT